>JAHEXO010000070.1 GCA_023252065.1 Nocardioides sp.
CGTGGTGGGTGGTCCGATGGGCGACGCCGGCCTGACCGGCCGCAAGATCATCGTCGACACCTACGGCGGCATGGCCCGCCACGGTGGCGGCGCGTTTTCCGGCAAGGACCCGTCGAAGGTCGACCGCTCGGCCGCCTACGCCATGCGCTGGGTCGCCAAGAACGTCGTGGCCGCCGGCCTGGCGCGCCGTTGCGAGGCGCAGGTCGCCTACGCGATCGGCAAGGCCCAGCCGGTCGGCGTGTTCGTGGAGACGTTCGGCACCGGCGTGATCCCCGACCACGAGATCCAGCAGGCCGTGCTCGAGGTCTTCGACCTGCGCCCGGCCGCGATCATCGAGGACCTCGACCTGCTCCGGCCGATCTACGCCCTCACCGCCGCCTACGGTCACTTCGGGCGTGAGCTGCCGGAGTTCACCTGGGAGCGCACCGACCGCGTCGACGCCCTCCGCAAGGCCGCCGGCCTCTCCGACTGACCACTGGATCGTGACCACTTCTTGACCGCTCGACGCTGCCGTCGAACGGCCTCGGCGTTCTAGATTGCCCGGAAGACCACGGGCCCGGAGGGGCCAGACGGGGGGCGATCCGAGTGGGTTCCTTGACCGTGGTGGCCCTCGGCACGGTCGTGACGCTCGGCATCACGGCTGCGGCGACGGCGCCGACCGATGCGGCGCCGCGGGGGTCGACGACGGCGGCGGGCTCGCGGAGCGCCAGCGCGCTCGACCGGCTTGTGGCCGACACCAGCGGCAATGTTCGCCTCTCTCGGGGCCCCGATGGCCTCGCGCGGGTCGTCAGCGTCGAGGGCGAGTCGCGCACGCCTCCCGCCATCCGCGCTCTGTCGGCGCGCGCGGCGGCCCGCGCCCAGCTCACGCGGTACGGCGCGATGGTCGGCGTGGGCCGGCCCGGCACGCGCCTGGTCGGCGGGAGCGTGCTGCGCACGGTGACCGGCGACCGGGTCGTCCACTTCGCCCAGCGACGCGGGGGACTCCCCGTGGTCGCCGGCGCGGTCGCGGTCGACCTGCGCCCCGACCGAAGCCTCGCCTCGATCACGGCCTCGGTCTCGACCGCCACCGTGCCCGGCCCGACGTACTCCGGGCCACGGGCGGCCCGCACGGCCCTCGCGGTCGCGCTCAGGACGCCGGGCCACCCGGCCCGCGCCAACCTCCGCACGAGCACGCCGGTGCGCAAGCTGTGGGACCCCGCGGTGCTCGGGATCGCCCGCACCAGCGACCCGCGCACGGCTCCGCGAGGCGTCTGGCAGGTCGTGGTCAGCGGCGGGCCGGGGTTCCGGCGCTCGGTGCTGGTCGACGACCGCACCGGGGTGGTCGTCCTCGACATCGACCGGGTCGAGCAGCTCGACCGCGTGGTCTGCGACGACGGCAACACGATCGCCGTCGATGCGCCGTGCACGAAGGGCTTCGCGCGCACCGAGACCGGTCCGCCCAGCGCTCTGGCCGACGTCAACGACGCCTTCGAGCTCGGCGGGGTGGTCGCGCGGTTCTACCAGCGGATCGGCGGCCTCGACCTCACCCAGCTGCTCGGCGTCGACGTCGCGGGGCAGCCGAAGCTCGCCGCGACCGTCCGGTTCTGCGCGCTGGGCCTGGAGTGCCCGATGCAGAACGCGTTCTGGAACGGCCAGCAGATGTTCTACGGCCAGGGCTTCGCCGGCGCCGACGACGTCGTCGGCCACGAGATGACCCACGGCGTGATCGACCACAGCAGCCGGTTGTTCTACTGGGGTCAGTCGGGCGCTATGAACGAGTCACTGGCCGACGTGATGGGCGAGATCATCGACCACCGCCACGCCTCGCCCGGCGACAGCCCCCACAGCTGGACCATCGGTGAGGACCTGCCGATCGGAGCCATCCGCGACCTCGGCAGGCCCGGCAGGTTCGGCCAACCCAACCGGATGACCGGAGCGGCGTACGTCGGCGAGGACATCTACAGCGACAACGACGGCGTCCACACCGACAGCGGGGTCGGCAACCGGACCTTCTACCTGATCTCGCAGGGCGGCACCCAGAGCGGCCGCGTCGTGCGTGGCGTCGACCACGGGCCGATGCTGACCAAGACCGCCACCCTCGCCCTGTCGGTGATCCAGCACCTGGTCTCCGGCAGCGACTACGCCGACCTGGCGGCGCAGCTCGAGCAGAGCTGCCACGCGCTGGCCCGGCACGGCACCGTCGGGTTCACCGCCGCCGACTGCCGCAGCGTCCACCAGGCGACGCTCGCCACTGAGCTCCGAGTCACGCCGCCGTCGGCGCCGCAGCCGAAGGACGCGCCGATGACGTGTCCCCGCGGCACCGGCCCGGTGCGGGTGCTCTTCGACTCGGAGAAGGGGAAGCCGGCCACCGAGTTCGTGCCCGGACCGACCTGGAGTCGCGCGCCGTCGGCCGACGCACCCGCCAACGCGACCTCGGGGCTGCGGTCGTGGTTCTCCACCGACCCCGAGAACATCGGCACCAGCTCGCTGACCATGGCCCGTCCGCACGCGCTGCCGGCCGGGCGCCCGGCCTTCCTGTGGTTCCACCAGTGGCGGGTCCTCGACTTCATCTTGAAGGGCAACTTCGACGGCGGGACGGTCGAGCTGGCCGACGACACCACTGCGAGCGGGATGCGTGGCACCGCGTCGCGGCCCTGGGTGAACGGCCCCCACGACCGCCTGCGCACCTACTCCGGCAACCCGGCCGGTGGCCGGCTCACCTTCAGCCGCGACAGCCACGGCTGGACGGCGAGCCGGATGAGCCTGACCAGCAAGGCCGGACACGCGGTCCGGCTGCAGTTCACCATGAACACCGACAACTCCATCGCCCTGCCGGGCTGGTTCCTCGACGACGTCCGGGTCTACTCCTGCGGCCGGGGCCCCATGCCGCGGTCGGCGCCGACGATCCGGGGGACGGTGCAGGTGGGCTCCACCCTCGTCGCCGGGCCCGGGGCATGGACCGGCAAGGCGGGGCACAGGTTCGCCTACCGGTGGTACGCCGACGGTGCGGTGATCGCGGGCGCCCGCCACTCGTCGTACCTCGTGCGGGCGGGTGACGCGGACAAGCGCCTGACGGTCGCGGTGACGGCGACCGACAGGACGACGCACGAGCACACCGCGACATCCTCGGCCGCCACACCACCGGTCGCCCCCTAGCCCGCCCCGACCGCGTCGGCGGCCGCTGGTAGAACTGCGGCATGGCCGACCCCGGACCCGCTCCGCCCGAGACCCTGCCGGGTCTCCAGGCGAGCGTGCGCGCGACGGTCCGCGCTGCCGGGAAGCCCCGGCGGAAGGCAGCGGTCGAGCCGGTCGCCGAGGTCGACCCGGTGGCGCGGGTGCTCGTGGAGACTCCACTGGCCCATCTCGACCGGCCGTTCGACTACGCCGTCCCTGCGTCGATGGCCGAGCGCGCCGTACCGGGGGCGCGGGTCAAGGTGCGGTTCGCCGGCAAGGACCTCGACGGGTTCGTGGTGGCCAGGGCGGCGTCGTCCGAGCACACCGGCACCCTGACCCCGTTGCGGCGGGTGGTGAGCCCCGAGCCGGTGCTCCTGCCCGCGGTCGCCGACCTGGCCGGGGTGCTGGCCGAGCGCTACGCCGGCACCCGCTCCGACGTGCTCCGCCTCGCTGTCCCGGCCCGGCACGCGACGACCGAGGCCAAGGCCTCACCGCCCGAGGAGCCCCTCGAGATCGACCCCGAGTCCCTGCGGCAGGCCTGGTCGGGCTATGCCGCCGCCGACGCCTACCTCGCCCACCTGGCGACGGGAGGCACGCCGCGCGCGGTCTGGTCGGCGCTGCCCGGCGACGACTGGCCGCGCCTGCTCGCCGCCGCGGCTGCCGCCACCCTCGCGTCGGGCCGCGGCAGCGTGGTCGTGGTCCCCGACCACCGCGACCTGGCCCGGGTCGACGCCGCCCTCACCGACGTGCTGGGGGCCGGGCACCACGTCGTGCTGACGGCCGGAGCGGGTCCGGCCCGTCGCTACCGCGAGTTCCTGGCCGTCTCGCGCGACACCCGCCGGATCGTGGTCGGCACCCGCGCCGCGTCGTTCGCCCCCGTGCACGACCTCGGGCTGGTCGCGATCTGGGACGACGGCGACGACCTCCATGCCGAGCCGCGGGCGCCCTACCCCCACGCCCGCGAGGTGCTGCTCAGCCGGGCCCTCCTCGAGGACGCCGCGGTCCTGCTCGGCGGCTTCTCGCGCAGTGTCGAGGCCGAGCAGCTGGTCACGACGGGCTGGGCCCACGAGATCGTGCCGTCCCGCGAGGCGGTCCGGGCAGCGGTGACGGTCTCGGTGAGCGGCGCGACCGACCGCGAGCTCGAGCGCGACCCGCTGGCCCGGGCCTCGCGGATGCCCAAGCAGGTGCACGACGTCATCGGTGCCGGCCTGGAGCGTGGGCCCGTGCTGCTGCAGACGCCGCGCCGCGGCTACGCACCCGCCCTGGCCTGCGAGCGCTGTCGTACGCCGGCCCGGTGCGCCACCTGCACCGGCCCGCTCGCGGTCGCCGGCAAGGCCAGCCCCCCGGCGTGCCGCTGGTGTGGCACCGTCGTGGAGGCGTGGTCCTGCCCGGAGTGCGGTCACCGCGGACTGCGGGCACCGGTGGTGGGGGAGCGGCGGACCGCCGAGGAGGTCGGCCGGGCGTTCCCGTCGACGCCGGTCGTCGCGTCGGGTGGCGACCACGTCGTGCCCGCAGTCGGTGCGCGGCCGGCGCTCGTGGTCGCGACGCCCGGAGCCGAGCCGGTGGCCGAGGGCGGCTATGCCGCGGTGGTGCTGCTCGACACCTGGCTGGCCCTGGCCCGGCCCGACCTCCGCACCGAGGAAGAGGCCCTGAGGCGTTGGCTCGGGGCGGCCGGGCTGGTCGCTCCGGGAGCCGCCGTCGTGGCGGTCGGCGACCCCGCCCAGCCGGTCGTCCAGGCGCTCGTGCGCTGGGACCCCTCCGGCTTCGCCCGCCGCGAGGCCGAGAGCCGGGCCGAGGCCCACCTGCCGCCGGCGAGCCGGCTCGCCACGATCACCGGCGACGCGGGTGCCGTCGACGACGCTCTCACGCTGCTCGACCGGCCGGTCGGCTGCGAGGTGCTCGGTCCGGTGCCGGTCGACGACGACCACGTGCGCGCGGTCGTCCGGGCTCCCCGCGCACACGCGGTGGCCCTGTCGCGGGCATTGGGTGAGGTGCTGCGCGTGCGGTCGGCCCGCAAGCTGGACCCGGTGCGGATCCAGGTCGACCCGATGACCATCGACTGACCCGGTCGGCCCGGCTCAGCCTCCGGCCGAGCACCCGCCCGGACCGGAGTCGACCACGCGGTAGACGGTCAGCCGCCGGCTGGTGGTGACCTTGCGCAGGCCGTCGCACTGGTCCAGCGCGTCGAGCGGGTCGGGGACGTCCCAGGTGTTCCCCGTGCTGAGCGCGTAGGTGGACGGGTCACCCACCACCACCCACCGCACGTGGTTGCTCGCCAAGTAGTCCCAGTGCGCGGCCGGATCGGTGAAGAACGCGTTCGCTCCGCTGAGCAGGCCGTTGGCACGCGTCAGAAGGCTGTCGAAGGTGTAGGGCGCTCGCCCGTCGAGCAGCCCCACACCCTTGGTCACGTCTGGGACGAAGCCCTCGGTGTAGCCGTTGGTGAGCACCACGTCTCCCTGACGCACCGGCAGTGACTCCCACACCGCGAGGTCGTCCCGCGAGAGAGCGAGGTGGCTGTCGTAGCGGGCGACGCCCAGCATCGAGACGACCCCGCAGAACGACAGCAGCACGAGCAGGAGCGGGCGGCGCCGGTCCTTGCGGACCACAGAGCGTCCGCGCCACCGCCACGTCGCGTCGCACACGCTGCCGAGGCCGATGGCGACCAGCGGCGGCGCCAGGAGGCTGGCATCGAGCGGGATCCGCGAGGCACCGGTGCGCCGCGGGACGTAGCCCTGCCACCCGAGCATGAACACCGAGGCGACCAGCGCGAGCCCGATCAGCGAAAGGACGGTGAACAGCACCAGCACCCGCACGTCGGTGGCCCGTCTGCGCCGCCACAGCCCGACCAGGGTCAGCACGGCCACCGGGGCCATCCAGATCCAGGACCGGCTGTAGAGGTAGCCCAGGACGTCCCAGAGCATGCTCGCGTTGCTGGGGGGCAGGGACGGCGGCATGCCGCGCGCGGCGGCGTAGAACGCCCACGTCGGGTCGCTCAGCCCCCCGCGGTCGACCAGGCCACCGGCGTGGACGGTGCCGGAGGCCTCCCTGAAGACCAGGCCGGTGACGAGAACTGCCACCGCGAACGCCGCCAGCGCGATCCCGGCCCGACGCAGTTGCACTCCGCGCGGTCCTCGGGCGAGGAGAGCCAGCGCCGCGGCGGTCACCAGGACTCCGGCGGTGAGAGCGGCGATGCCGTGCACCTGCGACAAGGTGGCGACGAGCACGGCTGCGGGAGCGAGGGACCGTCGGTCTCCTCGGCGCAACCAGTCGATCGCGAGCGCCACGATGAGGAGCACGAGTCCCAGAGCCAAACCCTCGGGCCGGTAGCCGGCGGAGCGGATGGCCACGATCCCGGTGCTGATCGCCACCGGGAGGGCGAGCAGCGCGGTGATCCGCTCCGCGCCCAGGGCCGAGGTGAGGGCCACAGCGCCGATGCCGAGGAACACGACGCTCAGGAGGTTGACGATCGTCAGCACCGTGACGGGGTCGTGGGGATGCTGGGTGAGCAGCATCGCGGTCGCGGTCGTGAACAGGTGGTAGTCGTTGAGGAACGGCGTCGTGGTCGCGAACTCGATGGAAGACGCGGGGATGTGCCCCACCTCGGCGACCTGGCGGGCGAGGCCGTAGTAGTACCAGGGCGTGGAGCCCAGGGGAGACCACGACGTGCGGACGATGACGAAGCCGAGGGGTGCGAACAGCAAGGCGGTCAGTCCCGCGACCTCTGCGAAGCGCTGGCCGGCCGGACCCAGCACCGCACCCAGGCGCGCTCGCTGGCGTGGGAGTGCCAGGACGACGACGGAGGCCGCCGCGACCGCGGCCTCCCAGATCCAGGCGGAGGTGGCGGTGAGGCCCACGGTGCGTGCGAGGAGGCCGGAGCCGAGCAGCCACGCAGAGATGCCGCACGCGAGCCCTCGGGACCAGAGAACGTCCCAGCTGAGGAGGCCGGAGTCCTGGTCCGGCTCGGGATCGTCGGACAGCGCGACCACCCCTGCCAGCGTCGGCAGGACGAGCACGAGGAGCAGCGCAAGGAGAGCGCTCATCCGCGGGCGCTCACGATCCCGGGCGGCGAGCCCGGACCCAGGAGCGGACGATGGCGCCGAGGAAGCCCAGCGGGTAGCCGAGGCCACGCGGCTTCTTGCTCTCCCCGACCTCACGGCTGCGGATGTGGACCGGCACCTCTCGGATGCGGAGGCCGTGCCCGGCCGCCTGGATCAGGATCTCGGGCGCGGAGAACCGGCCCTCGACCAGCTGGAGCCGGGCCAACGAGGGGCCGTCGACAGCGCGATAGCCGTTGGTGCAGTCGGTGATCGGGGTGTGGGAGAGGAACGCGATCAGCCGGGTGAAGCCCCGGATGCCGAGGTCGCGGGCGCCTCCGGCGTCGTCGTAGCGGCCGAGGAACCGCGAGCCCTGGACGTAGTCGGCCTCGCCGGCGACGACCGGTCCGACCAGGGCCGGCAGGTCGGCGGGATCGTGCTGGCCGTCGGCGTCCATGGTGACCACGACCCGGGCACCGAGGCGGCCGGCGAGAGCGAAGCCGGTGCGGAGCGCGTCACCCTGGCCCAGGTTGTGCCGGTGGGTGCCGACCACGGCCCCGGCCTGCCGGGCCTCCTCGCGGGTGTCGTCGGTACTGCCGTCGTCGATGACCACCGGACAGACCCGTAGGCCGCACAGGGTGGCGGGCAGGGTGCCCAGGACCGGTCCGACCGAGCCGGACTCGTTGTACGCCGCCATCACGACCGCGAGGATCGGCTCGTCGGAGCGGTCGCCGGCCTCGGGGTGGTCGGCGAGCGCGTCGTCCACCGCCGCGGCTCGGACCTCGGTCGCCGCGGCGCGCTGTGCCGCCCGGGCTCGGCTCACGCGCCCGACTCCCGGAACCAGGCCACCGTGCGGTCCAGACCCTCGGCGAGCGCGACCCTCGGCTCGAAGCCGAAGCGCTCGCGGGCCAGGGAGATGTCGGAGAAGCTGCGGGTG
>JAHEXO010000071.1 GCA_023252065.1 Nocardioides sp.
CCACGTCGCCGTTCCCCGATGCCGAGTCGTCCCCCGGGCTCCCTCCCGAGCCGCCGTGCCCGACCCCCTGCGTGAGGATGTCGTCGGGCACGTCGTCGTCAGCCGGCTGGGCGAGCGGGTTGTCCTAGACCGGCTGCAAGTCTGCGGGCAGGTCCTCGTCGGGAACGCTGGACGGGCCGTCGGCGCCGTCGGTGGCGTCCTGGTCCCGAGAGTCCTGAGTCATGGACAGGTTTGTAAACAATGAAGGGGGGCCGGCGTCACACCCCGACGGGTGTGAAATGACCGCGGAGCCGTCGTTGAGCGTCAGGCGAGGGGCAGAGCGCGGCCGCCGGGAGGCAGCTGGGCATAGCCGCGCGCGACCGCGTTGACCAGGTGCTCGCGGGCGAAGGGCCACTCACCCTCAGCGAGTGCGCGATCGGGCGGGATGCCGGCCGCGGCGAGGTCACGGACCGTCTGGGCGGTGATCGCGACGTCCTGGCGCTGCTGCTCGACGAAGTCGCGGTCGACCAGCGCGCCGTGCCCGGGCACCACGACCGTCGACGACCCGACCAGGTTGAGCACGACGTCGAGCGTTCCCGGCCACTCGAGCGGGTGGCAGTCGAGCCCGTAGGCCGGGGGCCCGCTCTCCTCGACCAGGTCGCCGGCCAGCACCACGTCTGCGTCCGGCACGCGCAGCACGGCGTCGCCGGCGGTGTGGCCGCGACCGGGGTGCGCCAGCTCGACCTGCCGGTCGCCGAGGTCGAGCACCCGGACCGAGGAGAAGGTGTGGTCGGCGACGACGATGTCGGTCTCCAGGACGTCGTCGCGGTGGGGGTCGTCGTGCTCGTCGGCGAACCGCTCCTTGATCCGCTCGCCCGCCTCGACGGTGCGCTCGGCGGCGACCTCGTGGGCATGGATCGGGATGGCGCCGTAGGCCTCGCGGAACGCCCCGTTGCCGAAGGTGTGGTCGAAGTGCTCGTGGGTGTTGAAGACCGCTGTCACCACCCCGATGCCGAGGGCCCGCACGTCGTCGACGATGGCCCGGGCGGCCCGTGCGGAGGCCTGGGTGTCGACCACCAGCAGACCATCGGAGCCACGGACCAGGCAGACGTTGACGTCGTACCACTCCTGTCGAGCGACCCAGACCCGGTCGGCGACCTCCACGAAGTCCGTCACGCGCTCGACCCTAGTAGGCTTGGCACTCAGGGCAAGCGAGTGCCAGTGTCGAGTGCCGGAGCGACGGCCGAGGAGGTGGCGATGCAGGACGAACGCCGCCTCGCCGTGCTCCGCGCCATCGTCGAGGACTACGTCTCCACCCAGGAGCCCGTCGGCTCCAAGGCGCTCGTGGAGCGCCACGGCCTCGGTGTCTCCCCGGCGACGGTGCGTAACGACATGGCCGCACTGGAGGAGGAGGGGCTGATCACCCAGCCCCACACCAGCGCCGGTCGCATCCCGACCGACAAGGGCTACCGGCTCTTCGTCGACCGGCTGACCACGATCAAGCCGATGAGCAGTGCCGAGAAGCGTGCCATCGCCACGATCCTCGACGGCGCGGTCGACGTCGACGACGTCGTCCAACGGTCGGTGCGCCTGCTGGCCCAGCTGACCCACCAGGTCGCGCTGGTGCAGTACCCGACCCTGTCCCGCTCGACGGTCCGCCACGTCGACCTCGTGCCGCTGACCGACACCCGGCTCCTCGTCGTGGTGATCCTCAGCACCGGCCGGGTGGAGCAGCGGCTGGTCGAGCTGCCCACGTCCCTCGGCGAGGACGACCTGGCCGCCCTGCGTGTGCGCATCGCGGGGGCTGTCACCGCTTCGGTGATCGCCGACGCGTCCCAGGCCCTGACCGAGCTGCCGCCCGCGCCGGGCGCCGGCGAGGTCGACCGGGCCGTCCAGGACCGCGTGGTCGACACCATGGTGGAGGCGATGTCCGACCATCGCTCGTCCTCACGGGTGGCGGTCGGCGGGGCCGCCAACCTGGCCCGGTTCGGCGACAGCTTCGAGGTGTCGGTCCGCCCGCTCCTCGAGGCCCTCGAGGAGCACGTCGTCCTGCTCAAGCTGCTCGGCGAGGCCCACACCGGCGGCATGGTGACCGTCCGGATCGGCCACGAGGGCCCCTACCAGGAGTTCGCCAGCACCAGCGTCGTCGCGACCGGCTACGGGCCCGACGACGAGGCGCTCGGCAACCTCGGTGTCGTCGGCCCGACCCGCATGGACTATCCCGGGACCATGGCGGCGGTCCGTGCAGTCGCCCGCTACGTGTCCCGGATCCTCGACGAGGCATAGCCCCAGACAAGGACCCCTACCGATACTCATGAGCGACCCAGATCTCTACGAGCTGCTCGGCGTCCAGCGCGACGCCGATGCCGACGCCATCAAGAAGGCCTACCGCCGGCTGGCGCGGCAGCTACACCCCGACGTCAACCCCGACCCGCAGGCACAGGAGACCTTCAAGGAGATCTCCCGCGCCTACGAGATCCTCAGCGACCCGCAGAAGCGGGCCGCCTACGACCGTGGCGGCGACGTCTTCGGCAACGCCGCGGGCTTCGGCGCCGGCTTCTCCTTCACCGACATCATGGACGCCTTCTTCGGCGGCCAGGCGGGAGCCCAGGGCCGGGGGCCGCGTCCGCGCGTCCACCGCGGCCAGGACGCCCTGATCCGGATGGAGGTGACCCTCGCGGAGGCGGCGTTCGGGGTCACCCGCGACCTCAAGGTCGACACCGCCGTGGTCTGTACGACGTGCCACGGAGAGGGCGCGGCCCCCGGCACCCACCCGGTGCCGTGCGAGACCTGCCGGGGCACCGGTGAGGTCGCCCACGTGCAGCGCTCCTTCCTCGGCGAGATCCGCACCCTGCGGCCGTGCTCGGCCTGCCGTGGCTACGGCACCCTGATCCCCGACCCGTGCCGCGAGTGCTCCGGCGACGGCCGCGTGCGCGCCCGCCGCTCGCTGACGGTGAAGATCCCGCCCGGCGTCGACACCGGCACCCGGGTCCAGCTGGCCGGCCAGGGCGAGGTCGGCGCGGGCGGCGGCCCGGCCGGCGACCTCTACGTCGAGGTGCGCGTGGCACCCCACCCGGTCTTCACCCGTGAGGGCACCGACCTGCACTGCACGGTGACGGTGCCGATGACCGCAGCCGCCCTCGGCACGACGCTCACCCTGCCCACCCTCGAGGCCGACGTGGAGCAGACCGGTGAGTCCGGGCTCGAGACGTCGTTCGAGCTCGATGTGAAGGCCGGCACCCAGTCCGGCCACGAGCACACGCTGCGCGCCCGCGGGGTGCCCGGCTTGCGCGGGGGCCGCGGCGACCTCGTCGTGACCGTCGTCGTCGAGACGCCGACCCGCCTCGATGCTCGTCAGGAGGAGCTGGTCCGCGAGCTGGCCGCGATCCGGGGCGAGGAGAAGCCCGACGGCCGGATCTCGCCCGGCGGTCAGAAGTCGTTCTTCGGCCGCATCCGCGACGCGTTCAACCCCGACTGAGCCCCCTGGTGTCCCGCTCATGACGCTGCCGGTCCACTGGGTCGAGTCGCTGGCCGGGGTGAGGCCGGGCGACCCGGTCGAGGTCGAGGGCGACGAGGCCCACCACGCGGTCGCCGTACGCCGGCTCCGCGTCGGCGAGCAGGTCGTGCTGACCGACGGCCGAGGCACCACGGTCACCGCGACCGTTACCGAGACCGGCAAGCGCCGGCTCGTGGCCTCCGCCGACCTCGTCGACACCTTGTCCGAGCCCGCCCCGTCGTTCACGGTCGTGCAGGCGCTGCCCAAGGGCGACCGCGGCGAGCTCGCCGTGGAGCTGCTCACCGAGGTCGGCGTGAGCACGGTGGTGCCCTGGGCGGCCGCGCGCTCGGTGGCGGTGTGGCGCGGCGACCGGGTCGCCAAGGGGCTCGCCCGCTGGCGGGCGACCGCCCGCGAGGCTGCCAAGCAGGCGCGCCGCCCGTGGTTCCCGGAGGTCGCCGACCTTGCGACGACCGACGAGGTCGTCGCCCTGGTCGCCGCGGCCGACCTCGCCCTCGTGCTCCACGAGGAGGCGCCCGCCCCGCTGGCTGCCCTACCGGTGCCCGCGGCGGGGTCGATCGTGGTCGTGGTCGGTCCCGAGGGCGGCCTGACCGTCGACGAGGTCGCGGCGTTCCGCGCGGCCGGAGGTCACGCCGTACGGCTGGGCAGCGAGGTGCTGCGCACCTCCACGGCCGGGGTGGTGGCGACCACGGCCCTGCTGGCGCGCACCTCCCGGTGGGCCTGAGCGGTCGCTACCGCAGGTGGATCACCTTGGTGTCGCTGTAGACCCGTCCTCGGCCGGAGGCGTCGTCGGTGGTGGCGACGAGCGTGTAGTCGCCCGGAGCGAGCTGGGTGGTGTCGAGGGTGATCTTCCACGGGTAGAGACGGTCGGGCCCGAAGCCGCCGATGCCGGCCTTCTTCCGCACGACCTGCTTGCCCTGCTTCAGCTCGAGCACGACGTTGCCCTCGAAGCTGTTGTTCACGCCGTCCACCACGAGCTTGCCGCGCGGCACGACAGCGCCGTCCGTGGGGTTGGAGATGTTGACCAGCGACAGGGTCGTCAGCACGTTTCCCTGGGCGAGCGGGTGAGAGGTGTCGACGCCGAAGACCCGCGCCGCCGGCTTGCCGTTGCGCAGGAACTGCACCTTCGCGCGGCTCTGGACGGCGGCCTGGAGGGTGTAGATCGCCTGCTGGATGGTCTCCCGTGCCTCGCGCGGGCTGAGCGAGTCCGGCCGGGCGGGCGTCGCCGACGGACCGACCGTCACGTCGATCACGCCGTCACGGACCCGGGCGGCGGTCAGCGACCCCGCCGGCCACGAGGTGCGGTAGTCACCGTCCATGGGCTCGGTCAACAGCCCGTGCACGGCGGCATCGAGCGGCTTGGTCGCCGCCGGCGTGGATGTGAACTCACGGAACAACACCGCGCCCCGGGGTCCTTGGCCGACGTAGTAGACGGCCGTGACCCTGGTTGCCGGAGCGCCGGTGGCCGACGTGCTGGGCGACGTCGTCGCCGACGAGGGTGCCGCGCTGGAGGGTGCGACCGACGGAGTGTGGGAGACGCTCGGCTGGCCGATCGGTGTGGCGTCGTCGGCCTGGTTGAACCCGGGTACCGCGCCGGTCGCGAAGGCGACGACCCCGATCACGGCGGCGGTCGCGACGATGCCGCCGGCATAGGTCCAGAAGCGGGAGCGGGCCATGGGCACCACTTTCGGGTCGGAGCGGACGGAGGCACGGATGTCGTCGAGCCGGTCTTCGGGCTCCACGTCGGAGACGGCGTCGGACAGCAGCCGGCGCAGGCGCTCGTCGTTCATCGGGTCTCCTCCAGCTGGTCGGCGAGGAGCCCGCGCAGGGCCGCTGCTCCCCGCGAGGCGTGGCTCTTGACCGCGCCCCGGCTGATCCCGAGGGTCTCGGCGATCTCCGACTCTGAAAGGTCGAGGTAGTAGCGCAGCGTCAGCACCTCGCGCTGGCGCCGAGGCAGACGACGGAGCGCGTCAAGGACCGCTGACCGCTGCGCGCCTACGTGTGTGGTGTCGTCGGCGCCGGAGCCGGGTCGAGGCGGCAGCTCCCGCGCTGCGTGCCGTCGTACGACGCCCTGGTGGCGCAAGTGCGAACGCGACCGGTTGACCACGCTCTGGCGCAGGTAGGCCAGGGCCCGGTCGGGCTCGCGGAGGCGACCCCAGTGGCTGTGCATGGCCACGAAGCAGTCCTGCACGACCTCCTCGGCCACGCCCTGGTCGTGCACGAGCAGGTAGGCGAGCCGGACCAGCCGGCGCCAGTGGGCGGCGTAGAGCAGCTCGAGCGCCTCGTCGGCGCTCCAGCCACCGGGGGCCATCAGCCGCACCTCTGCATGTGCGATCACGGTAGTGGCACGCGCGGCCCGCTCCGTCGGTTTACGTGCGGGCGGCGCGGCGTTTCGTGCGACGATGTCGCCCGTGTCCGACGCCTGTCTCTTCTGCCGCATCGTCGCCGGCGAGATCCCGGCCGAGGTCGTCGCCACCACCGACGACGCGATCGCGTTCCGCGATGTCAACCCGCAGGCTCCGCTGCACGTGCTCGTCGTACCGCGGACGCACGTGCCCGACGTGGCCGCGCTCGCCGACGCCGAGCCGGCCACGGTGGCCGGGATGGTCTCCCTCGCCCGTCAGGTGGCGACAGACGAGGGCCACGACAGCTATCGCCTGGTGCTCAACACCGGCGGCGACGCGGGCCAGACCGTCTTCCACGCCCACCTGCACGTGCTCGCCGGGAGGGCCTTGACGTGGCCACCGGGCTGAGCCTGCGAGGCGTCCTGGCGGCCGCCTGCCTGGTGCTCGTCGCCGGATGTGGCAACGCCCCTACCTCGCCCGACGCGGGGCCGGCCACCGCCGAGGCGTCCTCGCCGTCGGTGTCACCGAAGCCCTCGGTCGAGCCGGCCGACCCGGTCGAGGCGGTCAAGCCCCAGCCGCTGCGCCGCGGCGAGACCCGGATGGCACTCCGGATCCCGAAGTCCTACACCCCGTCGGCGCCCCACGAGGTCGGCACCGACGACTACCGCTGCTTCCTGCTCGACCCCCACCTCACCCAGCCGACGTACCTGACCGGCACCTACGTCAAGCCCGACAACCGCAACGTCGTGCACCACGTGATCCTCTACCGCGCCGATCCCGACCAGATCGCTGCGGCGAAGGCCCTCGACGCGCGCGACCCGGGGGAGGGCTGGACCTGCTTCGGCGACAGCGGTCTCCCCAACAGCGGTGACCTCGACAACGCGCCGTGGCTCGGGGCCTGGGCACCCGGCGCCACCGAGGCCGTCGACCCGAAGGGGTACGGCGTGCCGCTGGCGCCCGGCACCCAGATCGTGATGCAGGTGCACTACAACCTGCTCGGCGGACCCGGACCCGACCGATCGGCGACCCTGCTCCGGCTCGCGCCCGGCGCCCGACACCTCACGCCGCTCCAGACGATGCTGCTGCCGGCGCCGGTCGAGCTGCCGTGCCGCCCGACGCACCTCGACAACCCGCTGTGCGACCGGCAGAAGTCGATCGCCGACGTGGTCCGCCGCTTCGGGCCGGTCGGCAACACCGACAACTACCTCTACCTGCTCTGCGGCGGACATCCGCGCGAGTCCGAGGTGTCCTCGTGCACCCGCACGATCACCCAGCCCACCACGATCCGCGCCGTCGCGGGCCACATGCACCTGCTGGGCCGGTCGATCAAGATCGTGGTCGACCCCGGGACCCCGCACGCGCACACAGTGCTCGACATCCCGCTGTGGAACTTCGACAACCAGGGCGCCAAGCCGATCAAGCCGGTCCGGCTCGAGCCCGGCCAGAAGGTCGAGGTGACCTGCCGGCACGTGCAGTGGCTCCGCGACCAGCTGCCGGCCTTCAAGGGCCAGCCGGACCGCTACGTCGTCTGGGGCGAGGGCACCACCGACGAGATGTGCCTGGGCATCCTCACCGTCACCCACCCCTGAGGGTGCGAGTCGGGGCGGTCGGAGCGCTGTGCGGCCAAAGCGTTGGTCCGGGCACCCGCCGCGCCCGTAGCATGGGCCGCAAGATGACAGAGAGCCAACAGACTCCGGGCACCCGCCACGTCGTGGTCGTGCCCGGTTCCATCGACATGGTGCAGCTCCTCGGGCCCGGTGACGACCACCTGACCCTGATCGAGCGCTCCTTCGACCTCCGCCTCCACGTCCGCGGCAACCGGATCACGCTCGAGGGCGACCCCGGTGAGGTCGCCCTGGCCGAGCGGCTGCTCGACGAGCTGGTGACCCTGATCCGGACCGGCCAGGGGATCAGCTCCGAGACGGTCGAGCGGGTGCTCGCGATGCTCCGCGCCGAGACCACCGAGCGCCCGGCCGACGTGCTCTCCCTCAACATCCTGTCCAACCGCGGACGCTCGATCCGGCCCAAGACGCTCAACCAGAAGCGCTACGTCGACTCGATCGACAAGCACACGATCACCTTCGGGATCGGCCCGGCCGGCACCGGCAAGACCTACCTCGCCATGGCCAAGGCCGTGCAGGCACTCCAGGCCAAGCAGGTCAACCGGATCATCCTGACCCGCCCCGCGGTCGAGGCGGGGGAGCGGCTCGGCTTCCTGCCCGGCACCCTGTCGGAGAAGATCGACCCCTACCTGCGGCCGCTCTAC
>JAHEXO010000586.1 GCA_023252065.1 Nocardioides sp.
CAGCACCTCGGCGAAGATCGCGTGGTCGTCGACGATCAGGACGTTGACCGGCCGGTCCGGGGAAGGATGTCTCGTCATGGCCCTACCTCCCCGCCGTGACCAGGCCCTGGTCGTAGGCGACGCGGAGCGCCTCGACCCGGCTGTGGACCGACAGCTTGGCCAGCAGGCTGCGGATGTGGGTGCGGACCGTGTGGGTGGAGACCCCCAGCGTGTCGCCGATCTCGGCCGTGCACGCGCCACCGGCCAGCAGGCGCAGCACCTCGTACTCCCGGTCGGTGAGCCGGTTGCCCCGCGGCGGCGTCACCACCGTGACCTCGGCCCCGACCACGCGACGTACCTGGTGACCGTCGAGGACGGTCTGGAGGAGCTGGTCGATCCGGTCCAGCGTCCACAGCTTGCCCGCCACGGCGTCCACCACGCCCTCCTCGAGGACCGGCACCGCCTCGGTCGGCCGTTCGCCGGTGAGCAGCACGATGCGGACGCCCGGGTGCTCCTCCCGGAGCCGACGCGCGGTCGCCAGTGCGGTCTCCTCACCGAACCAGAGGTCGAGCAGGCACAGCTCGGGCTCGGTCGTGGCCACGAGGTCCACGACGTCGTCGAGCGTCTCGGTGGTGCCGACCACGTCGTGCCCGCGCCGCCGCAGTGCGGCGGACAGCATCTCGAGGAACATGTCGTGGTCGTCGGCGACGAGCAGTCTCATGACGCCTCGCTCGCGGCCAGGAAGCAGGGGAAGCGCAGCCGCACCCGCGTGCCGGGGCCCGGGCCGCTGCGGATCTCGAGCCGCCCGCGGGCGGCACGCATCACCTCGTCGACGGTCACCATGCCGTGGCCGCGTCCGTGCGAGATGTGGCCGAAGCCCAGACCGTCGTCGGCGACCTCCAGCGTGATCTGGCCGGCCCGCTGCCGGGCCTTGACGTTGATGTGTCCGTCGGGGCCCGCCGCACGGGCGCCGTTGTCGAGCACGTTGGTCAGCGCCCGGTGGAGGCCCCCGCGGTCGATCAGGCAGACCAGCGGACCGCGGAGGTCCGACTGCACGTTGATGGCCGGGTGGCGGTGCCGGAAGTTGTCGAGACACTCGCCGATGAGCTCGCGGAGGTCGACCGTCGCCGCTTGGTGGGAGCGGTCGGACTCCTGACGGTCCACGACCTGCGAGAGCTGGCGGAAGAGACGGTGGCCCATCGCCAGGCGGGTGCGCAGTGCTTCCTCGCCGAGGTGATCGGACTCCCCGTCGCCATAGATCAGCAACCCTGCCGCGATGTACTGCCGCAGATCGTGCAGCATCGGGCTGAGCCCGTCACGATGACGCGTCGTGACGTTGTCCTTCGTATCCACTTCTTGGTTCCCCCGTGGTCGCGCGCTCTCTACATCGACACAACGAGTACCGCATATGTGGTCGCCCGAGCGGACCATGGATCCGGACCCGCCGATGAGGGGGAGATGCGAAGTTATCACCCCGGTGGAAGGGATGCCTAGGGCCCGATGGTCAACTTTTGCCTGGCCCCTACGGGCTGGCGGGCGACGACCAGGACCCAGGTGGCGGTGGCCATCACGAGCGAGGCGCCCAGCATGTGGAGGAGGACCACGCCCACGGGGAGCCCGGTGAAGTACTGGACGTAGCCGACGACCGCCTGCGACGCCTCGACCGCGAGGAGGGCCAGCGCCGGTCGGGTGTCCCCGCCGCTGGCGCGAGCCAGGAACCACATGCCGACGGTCAGCCCGATCAGCAGGAAGACCAGGTCGGCGTGCAGCTGGCTGACCTGGAGCGGGTCGAGGTCGTTGCGCGGGGAGCTGGCGTCGCCGGCGTGCGGGCCGGCGCCCGTGACCACGGTGCCGGCGTAGAGCACGAGCCAGGCCGCGCCGTACGTCGTCCAGCCGAGGGCGGGGACGAACCCGCGGGCCGGTGCGGTGGGCGGGTGGTCGAGGCGGTGCAGGAAGACCACGGCCAGCGACACGATCGCCAGCGACAGCACCAGGTGCAGGGAGACGACCCAGGGGTTGAGGTCGGTGAGCACGGTGATGCCGCCGAGGACGGCCTGGGCCGGGATCGCGAGCGCGAGCACGACCGCCAGCCGCAGGAGGTCGGGGCGGTCGAGACGACGTGCCTCCTGGCGCGCGGCCACGAACGTGGCGACCGCGATCGCCACCAGCACGAACGTGAGGGTGCGGTTGCCGAACTCCACCAGCTGGTGGGGGCCGATCTCGCCGTGCGGGGTGAAGGAGGAGTCGGTGCACCGCGGCCAGGTGGGGCAGCCGAGCCCCGAGCCGGTGAGGCGTACGGCGCCACCGGTGACGACGAGCAGGCAGTTGGCGACGAGCGTGGCCCACGCGAGCCGTCGTAGCGCGAGGCTCACTCCCACTTGAACGTCCTCGCCGTGAGCAGGGTGCCGATGGCCGTCCAGACCAGCAGCACGAGGAGGTCGCGCCAGGCGACGCTGCCGTTGAGACAGGCCTGGCGCATCGCGTCACCGAGCGCACCGGAGGGGAGCAGCCGTGCGAGCTGGCCGAACGCGCCGTAGGAGGTGGTGGGGAGCACGACGGCGCCGCCGACCAGGAGCAGCAGGTAGACCAGGTTGGCCGCCGCCAGCGTCGCCTCCGCGCGCAGTGCACCGGCCAGCGCGAGGCCGAGCGAGGCGAACGCGGCC
>JAHEXO010000587.1 GCA_023252065.1 Nocardioides sp.
GCGGAGTCCGGCGAGGTCGCCAACCTGGAGTTCCGGGTGGCCGACATCACCGGCGGCCTCGGCGACGCGGCGTACGACGTCGTCTACGCGCGGTTCGTCCTCACCCACCTGCGCGACCCCGCGGCCGCCGTGGCCCACATGTACAACGCGCTGCGGCCGGGCGGCCGGCTGATCGTCGAGGACGTCGACTTCCGCGGGTCGTTCTGCGAGCCGGAGGTCGCGGCGTTCGAGCGCTACGAGGAGATCTACTCCGAGACCGCCCGCCGTCACGGCGGCGACCCCGACATCGGTCTGCGGGTCCCCGGATGCTGGTCGCCGCCGGTTTCGCGCACGTCCGGCCCGACGTCGCCCAGCCGGCCGGGCTCGAGGGCGACGTCAAGCTCCTCCCGGCCCTCACGCTGGAGAACATCAAGGCGATGGCGATCCAGCACGACGTCTCGACCGAGGACGAGGTCGACCGCCTCGTCGCCGCGCTCTACGACGTGGCGCGCGACCCCACGACGTACGTCGGCAACCCGCGGATCGTCCAGGTCTGGGGCGACCGCCCCTGACCCCTACTCGAGGGCCTCGGCGGCCTCGAGCCACTCCGCCTCGAGCGCCTCACGCTCGGCGGCGACGGCGGAGAGCTCCGTCGAGATCGCCGTGAGCCGCTCGTGGTCGGAGACGTGCGCCAGGACCTCGTCGTTCAGCTCGGCCTCGCGCGCCGCGACCTGCTCGAGTCGTTTCTCGACGCGCGCGAGCACCTTGCGCGCCGTCCGTTCCTGCGAGCTGCCGGCGCGCGCCGCCTGCCGGGTCGGCAGGTGACGACTGCGCGCGGTCTCGGCCTCCTTTTCCGCGGTCTCGGCGCGCTCCTGCGCGGCGACCCGACGGGCGAGGTAGTCGTCGACGCCGCCGGGGAGAAGGGAGATCCGGCCGTCGTCGAGGAGGCCGTGGACGACGTCGGTGACCCGTTCGAGGAAGTAGCGGTCGTGGGAGACCACGACCAGCGTCCCGGGCCACGAGTCGAGGTAGTCCTCGATCACCGTGAGCGTCTCGATGTCGAGGTCGTTGGTGGGCTCGTCGAGGAGCAGCACGTTCGGCTCGGAGAGCAGGATCCGCAGCAGCTGGAAGCGCCGCCGCTCGCCCCCGGACAGGTCGCCCAGGCGGGCCGTCAGCCGGTCGCCGGTGAAGCCGAACCGCTCCAGCATGGACGACGCCGTCACCTCTCCGGTGGTGGTCCGGGTCACCCGCCGGATCGACTCCACGGTGTCGAGCACCCGGGCCTCGGGGTCGAGGTCGTCGAGGGCCTGGGTCAGGTGCTGCAGCACGACGGTCTGGCCCCGCTTCACCCGACCCGCGGTGGGCGCGAGCGAGCCGTCGAGCAGCGCCAGCACCGACGACTTGCCGGCGCCGTTGACGCCCACGATCCCGACCCGGTCACCGGGCCCCAGCCGCCAGGTCGCGTGCGAGAGCAGCGTCCGGTCGCCGCGCACCAGGTCGACGTCCTCGACGTCGAGCACGTCCTTGCCGAGCCGCTGGGTCGCGAACGACTGGAGCTCCAGCCGGTCGCGGGGCGGCGGCTCGTCGGCGATCAGGTCCTCGGCGGCCTCGATGCGGAACTTCGGCTTCGAGGTGCGGGCCGGGGCGCCCCGCCGCAGCCACGCGAGCTCCTTGCGGGCCAGGTTGCGGCGGCGTACATCCGAGGACGCTGCCTGCCGCTGCCGCTCCGCCTTGGCCAGCACGTACGCCGCGTACCCGCCGTCGTAGCTGTCGACGACCCCGTCGTGCACCTCCCAGGTCTGCTCGACCACCGCGTCGAGGAACCACCGGTCGTGGGTGACCACGACCAGCGCCGACGACAACGACGCCAGGTGACCGGCCAGCCAGGCCACCGCCTCGACGTCGAGGTGGTTCGTGGGCTCGTCGAGGACCACGAGGTCGTGCTCGTGCAGCAGCAGGGCGGCTAGCGCACACCGGCGCCGCTCGCCTCCTGAGAGCCCGACCACCGCGCGGTCGAGCTCGATGTCGACGAGCAGCTCGGTGACGAGCTCGCGGGTGCGCGGCTCGGCGGCCCACACGTGGTCGTCCCGCCCGGCCAGGACGGCGTCGCGCACCGAGTGGGTGTCGTCGAGGGTGTCCCCCTGGTGGAGGTAGCCGATGGCGAGGCCCCGCGACATCGAGACCCGCCCGCTGTCGGGCGGCTCCTGGCCGGTCAGCACCTGCAGAAGCGTGGTCTTGCCGTCGCCGTTGCGGCCCACGACCCCGATCCGCTCACCCGCCGAGACACCGAGCGAGACCTCGGTGAGCAGAGGGCGGATGCCGTAGGCCTTGGACACCCGCTCGAGGTTCACGAGGTTAGCCATGGGCGACCACGTGGGCGCCGGCGACCGGCCCGTGCGCCACGAGTACGACGCGCTGCTCGCTCGCCGACGGGCCTTCCGTCGCGAGGGTCCCGGCGACCGTTCGCGCGTGGTCGGCCGACTCACACAGGAACACACAGGTCGGGCCCGACCCCGAGACCAGCCCGCGCAACGCGCCGGCGTCGACGCCCTCGACGATCAGCCGGGCCAGGTCGGGGCGCAGGTCGCACGCTGCGCGCTCCAGGTCGTTGTGCAGGGCAGCCGCCAGCTCCCGGGGGTCGCCCGACGCCAGCGCCGCGG
>JAHEXO010000588.1 GCA_023252065.1 Nocardioides sp.
GGGTCGAGACCCTGGCAGTGCTCGAGACCGACTACATCCGCACCGCGCGCGCCAAGCGCCTGCCGGCATGGCGGATCAACCTGGTGCACGCGCTGCCCAACGCGGTCACGGCCACCCTCACCATCGGCGGCCTGCTGCTGAGCTCGCTGATCGCCGGGACGGTGCTGGTCGAGAACGTGTTCGCCTGGCCGGGTCTGGGAAGCACGATCGTCTCGTCGATCGTCTCCAAGGACTACCCCGTCGTGCAGGGCATCGTCCTGGTGTACGGCGTGTTGGTCCTGGTGATCAACACGCTGGTCGACGTGGCCATCGCCGTCCTCGACCCGCGCTCCACGATCGGGGACTCGTGAAGGCGGGCAGGTGGGGCCGGGCGCTGCGCACGCCGGTCGGGCTGGTCGGGCTGACCCTGCTGACGATCGTGCTGCTGCTCGCCGTCTTCGCGCCGATCCTGTGGCAGGGACGCGCGGACGCGGTCGACACCTCCAACATCCTGGCCGGTCCCTCGCACCAGCACTGGCTCGGCACCGACGCGCTCGGGCGCGACCTGTTCTTCCGCGTGCTGGTCGCGACCCGGCTCACGGTGGTGCTGGCCCTCTCCGCGACGGCGATCGCGACGGTCGTCGGCCTTCTTCTCGGCTCGGCCCCGGTGCTGCTCGGTCGCCGGGTCGGCCGCTTCGTGACCGCCCTCATCACCATCATGGTGGCCTTCCCGGGGCTCCTGCTCGTGCTCTTCTTCGCGGTGGTGTTCGGGGTCGGCGCGAAGGGTGCGGTCCTCGCCATCGGGCTCGCGGGCGCGCCGTTCTTCGGCCGGCTCTGCCAGACCCTGATGGCCGGGGTGGCAGGTCGGGACTTCGTCGCCGCCGCACGGATCGCCGGCGTGAGTCGGGTACGCATCCTGCTGCGGCACGTGCTGCCCAACGTCGCCGAGCCCCTGGTCGTCAACGTCACCATCGGAGCCGGTGGCGCGCTGCTCGCCTTCGCCGGCCTCTCCTTCCTCGGTCTCGGCGTCCAGCCGCCGGCGTACGACTGGGGCCAGCTGATGCAGAACGGCCTCTCCGCGATCTACATCCACCCGCTGGCGGCCCTCGCCCCGGGCATCGCGGTGATCCTCGCGGGGCTCGCGTTCAACCTGACCGGCGAGGCCATCGCGCGCGGCTTCGGGGTCCCGGCGACCGGAGACGTGCCGCTCGAGCCGGCGACCGACCGAGGTGCGCTCACGATGCCGACGGAGGAGCACGTCGTCGACACCGCCGACGACCCCGACGTCGTCCTCGACGTGCACGACCTGCGCGTCACGTTCCCCGGAGCCACCGGGCCGATCCGTCCGGTGCGCGGCATCTCGTTCCGGGTGCGCTCCGGCCAGGCGGTCGGCCTGGTGGGGGAGTCGGGCTCGGGCAAGTCGCTGACCGCCCTCGCCGTCGCCCGCCTCGTGGAGGAGCCGGGACGGGTCGAGGCCGATCGGCTGTCGTTCGTCGGCGCCGACCTGCTGGAGGGCACCCCGGACCAGAAGCTGCTCGGCCAGTCCCTCGCGGTCGTCTTCCAGGACCCGATGACCACGTTCAACCCGGCACACCGGATGGGGCCGCAGCTCGCCGAGGTGTCGCGCCAGCACCAAGGCCTGGGCAGACGTGCTGCTCTGGCCAGGGCCGTCGACCGCCTGCGCGCGGTCAAGGTGAGTGACCCCGAGCGCCGCGCGCGGCAGTACCCCTTCGAGTTCTCCGGCGGGATGTGCCAGCGCGCGATGATCGGCATGGGCCTGATGGGCAGTCCGCGGCTGATCATCGCCGACGAGCCCACCACGGCTCTCGACGTGACCGTGCAGCAGCAGGTCCTCGACCTGCTCGCCGAGATCCGCCGTGACGAGGACGTCGCGCTGCTGTTGATCAGCCACGACGTGGCCGTGGTGGCGCAGGTGTGCGACCGCGTGCTCGTGATGTACGCCGGCCGCATCGTCGAGGAGCTCCCGGCCAGTGACCTGTGGACCGAGGCGAAGCATCCCTACACGCAGGCCCTGGTCGCCGCCGTACCCGACATGGCGACCCCCCTCGACGCGCCGCTGGCGAGCATCCCCGGCCGACCGGTCGACCCGGCCGAGGTGCCGGCCGGGTGTGCCTACGCCGCCCGCTGCCCTCTGGCCGACGACCGCTGCCGCACGACCGACCCGGAGCTGACCAGCGACGCCAGCGGCAACCGGGTCGCCTGCTGGCACCCGGGCGAGACGCTCGTGCTCGGCGAGCCGGTCCTGACCGATGAGGCGGTCTCCCGATGAGCACGCTGGTGTTCGACCAGGTCTCGGTGCGCTACGGCGCTGCGACGATCCTCGACGGGGTGAGCCTGACCGTGCCCGACGGCCAGGTCGTGGGCCTGGTCGGCGAGTCCGGCTCGGGCAAGTCGACCCTGGCGCGCGCCGCGGTCGGGCTGGCGCCGATGGTCGGCGGCCGGATCCTCCTCGACGGCGCGGACGTGCCTCGCAGGGGTCGCCGGCGACCCCTGCAGATGGTCTTCCAGGACCCGTACTCCTCGCTCGACCCACGGATGACGATCGGGGAGAGCATCGCGGAGCCGATGCGGTCCGCACGGTCGTCCCGCGCCACCCGCGGCGCCGAGATCGCGCGCCTGCTCGAGCTCGTGCACCTCG
>JAHEXO010000589.1 GCA_023252065.1 Nocardioides sp.
ACGGCCGGCGGCCCGGGTCGGGATCAAGGTGCGCTACCGGCCCTTCATCACCGTCAGCCGGTCGCTGACCCTGCCCGCACCGACCAACGACCCCGACACGCTCGCCGACGCTGCGGTCTCGTTGCTCGACCGCGTCGAGCGCGACCGTCCAGTGCGGCTCCTCGGCGTCCGGCTGGAGATGGTGCCGCCCGACGGGGGGTACGCCCGGTGAGTGGCGCCTCCGCCGGTCTGG
Source organism: Nocardioides sp. (assembly GCA_023252065.1). The sequence continues at coordinate 233 of JAHEXO010000589.1, forward strand.
ACTGGCAGTCCTGGCACCGCGACTACGACGACCCGGACTCGCCGGTCTCCCACCGGCTGGTCGAGGTGCGCGCCCGGCTCGCCTCCGTCCTGGCCGGCCTCACCGGCCCGGTGCGGCTGCTGAGCCTGTGCTCCGGCGACGCCCGCGACACGGTGCCCGTGGTGGCGGCCTCGGCCACACCGGTCGACGTCACCCTGGTCGAGCTCGACCCGACCCTGGCGGAGCAGGCCCGGGAGGCGGCGGGAGGGGCCGGCGTCAGCGTCGACGTCCGGGTCGCCGACGCCGGCGACCCCACGTCGTACGCCGACGTGCTGCCGGTCGACGTGCTCCTCCTGGTCGGCGTGCTCGGGAACGTCTCGGACGCCGACGCACGGACCACGGTGGCGGCTGCCGCGTCGATGGTGGCGCCGGGTGGCGTGGTGATCTGGAGCCGGAGCGACCGGTTCCGCACACCGGCCACCCACGGCGTCGCCGACCCGGCGGAGTGGGTGCGGTCGCTCTTCGAGGAGGCCGGCTTCGAGACCCTCGACTACGTCCGCCCGGACGAGGAGCACTGGCGGCTGGGCGTCTCCCGGGCGCCCTCACATGGCTCGGCGTCCGCAGCAGTCGAAACGGGCCTCCCCGCCCGCCTCTTCACCTTCGTCCGCTGACCCGGCCGTCGTCTTTCCCCGATCTGGGGGACGTGGCGGCGGCGGGCGCCGTGCCTATGGTGAGCGTTCGAGGCCGTCCCCCGGCTGCCCGACCAGAAGGCTCCCCCCGATGCGATCCGAACCCCCCGTCACTGCTCCGGCCCGGGGCCGGGGGCGCCGTCGGTGGCGGGCCGTGCTGCCGGCCACCGCCCTCGTCGCCGCGACCTTCCTCGTCGCCGGCGACGTCGCCGTTGCGATGGCCGGGACCCAGGCCGGGACCGGCCCCGCGTCGGCGCGGGCGACCGCCACGGTCGGGAGCGCCGGCTCCACCCGGCCCTGCGGGACGCTGGCCTACCACCCCTCGCACCCACCGAGGTACCGGCACGTGGTCGTGATCATGAACGAGAACACCAGCCCGAGCGAGCTGACCGCCGACCGGGCGCCGTTCCTCACCCGGCTGCGGAAGCAGTGCGGCAGCGAGGGGTCCATGCACGCCGCGACCCACTACTCGGACCCCAACTACCTGGCCGCCACGAGCGGGCGCCCCCGCGAGATGGGCTCGATGAGCCCGAGCGACAACATCTTTCACCAGGTGCAGCGGGCCGGGCGCCGCTGGACGTCGTACCAGCAGTCGATGACGCGGAGCTGCGGGCCGAACGTGACGCCGTACTCGACCTGGCACGACCCGGCGCACTGGTACTCCGACCTGCGGTCGCCGAGGAACATCTGCGCCACGCGCGACGTGCCGCTCTACCCGAGGCTGAGCCGCGACCTGCGGAGGGACGCCCTGCCGGCGTTCGCGTGGATCACCCCGGACGAGTGCCACAACATGCACTGGTCCACCGGGTGCGCCGGCTCCGCGGACCGGGCCATCCCGATCGGCGACGCGTGGCTGGAGAAGAAGGTCTCCGAGCTGGTCTCCCGACCCAGCTATCGCGCCGGCCGGACCCTGGTGATCATCACCTGGGACGAGGGCGACGGACACTCGACCCGTGGGGCCGACTGCACCGACCCGGCGGTCTACCGCCAGCAGGTGTCGTGCCTGATCCCCACCTTCGTGCTCTCGCCGTACGTCGTCCCGGGCGCGCGCGACACCAGCGACCAGAACCTCTACTCGCTGCTCGGGACGGTCGAGGACGTCCTGGGGGTGCCCCGGCTCGGCCGCGCGGTGGGGCAGCCCAGCCTGCGGCCGGGGCTGCGCTTCTAGGAGTGGGGCCGGTCGGGCGGCTCGAGCGGCGGCTCGAGGAAGTCCTGGAGCCGTCGTAGCCAGGGCTCGTGGCTGCCGTCGTACGGCGCGTGGCCGGCCGCCACGGCTGCGTGGACCCGGTCGCAGGAGCGCATCGCGGCCTCGGCGACGTCATCGGGATAGCCGAGCTCGACGCGGTGCTGGGCGAACTCGTCCTCGTCGTCGACCCAGAGCCGGCCGGTCTCGCCGACGACGACGTCCAGGTCGAGGTCGACGGTTCGCAGCGTCGCGCCGTCCCAGACCGGTGGAGAGGCGATGTCGACGTAGACCAGGGCGCCGAGGTTGCCACCGGGGCCGTGGAAGGTGGCCACCCACCACCGCTCGTCCTCGGGCAGGTCGGGGTGCGGTGCCAGCCCGATCTGGAGGTTGCCGGTCACGAAGTGCGCTCCCGGGCGGTCCAGTGCGCTGCCGACCGGGAGGCCGATCCAGTCACCGTGCCCGTCGCGGCCCAGGAAGAGGGCGTCGAAGGCCCAGTGGTGCCGGCTGCCCCACTTCTCCATCTCGACCCGGATCGGGTCACCCAGCTCCAT
>JAHEXO010000590.1 GCA_023252065.1 Nocardioides sp.
CGTCGCGGTCGAGGTCGGCCGTGACGGCGCGGCGTACGCCGAGCTGGAGCTGGCGCCGGGCCGGCACCAGGACCTGGTGCTGGAGATCTCGGCGGAGGCGTTCGAGGACCCACCGCCCGAGCCGGGCCGGGCTTGGCACCTGACCGAGGAGGCGTGGCGTCGGAGCGTGCCCCGGCTGCACGACTCGCTCGCGCCGCGCGACGTCGAGCACTCCTGGGCCCTGCTCCGTGGGCTGACCAGTCGCGACGGTGCGATGGTCGCCGCCGCCACGACCTCGCTGCCGGAGCGGGCCGAGCAGGGCCGCGACTACGACTACCGGTACGCCTGGATCCGCGACCAGTGCTTCGCCGGGCAGGCCGTCGCGGCCACCGGCGGTGGGGACCTGCTCGACAGCGCGGTGTCCTTCGTGCGCGACCGTCTGCTCGCGGACGGGGCGCGGCTGGTGCCGGCGTACACGACCAGCGGCGACCCCGTGCCCGACCAGCGTCGCCTCGACCTGGCGGGCTACCCGGGGGCTCCCGAGGTCTACGCCGGCAACCGGGTCCGCGAGCAGCTCCAGCTCGACGCCTTCGGCGAGGCGTTGCTGCTGTTCGCGGCGGCCGACCGGCTCGACGCCCTCGACGCGGACGGCTGGAAGGCGGCCGAGGTCGCGGTCGACGCGATCGAGCAGCGGTACGGCGAGCCGGACGCCGGCATCTGGGAGCTGGAGCCCCGGCACTGGACCCACTCCCGGCTGATGTGCGCCGCCGGCCTGCGCGCGGTGGCCGCCAGACGGCCGGAGCAGGCCGCGGACTGGTCGACGCTCGCCGACCGGATCGTGGCTGACACGTCGCGGGACTGCCTGCACCCTGACGGACGCTGGCAGCGCAGCCCCGACGACGGCCATGTCGACGCCGCGCTGCTCCTGCCCGGCCTGCGCGGCGCCGTACCGGCCGACGACCCGCGCACGGTGGCGACCTGGCGGGCGGTGATCGACGAGCTCACCTCCGACGGCTACGTCTACCGGTTCCGCCACCAGCCGGGACCCCTCCACGACGCCGAGGGCGCCTTCCTCCTGTGCGGCTTCCACCTCGCGCTCGCCACGCACCAGCAGGGCGACGCCCAGCGCGCGGTCCGCTGGTTCGAGCGCAACCGTGGCGCGCTCGGACCACCCGGCCTCTTCACCGAGGAGTTCGACGTCGTCCAGCGCCAGCTGCGCGGCAACCTGCCGCAGGCCTTCGTCCACGCGGCCCTGATCGAGACCGCCCACACCCTCACCACCGACACCCTCACCACCGACACCGTCCACCGACCCTCAGGGAGAGCACATGACCAAGGATTCTGACCACCCCCGCGTCGTCGTGGTGACCGGCGCCTCCGGCGGCATCGGACGGGCCACCGCCCGGCTGTTCGCTGCCCGGGGCGACACGGTCGCGCTGCTGGCTCGTGGCGCCCAGGGGCTCGACGGCGCACGCCGCGAGGCCGAGGTCCTCGGCGCCACCGCCGCGACGTACGTCGTGGACACCTCCGACGCCGCGGCCGTCGAGAAGGTCGCCGACCAGATCGAGGAGGAGCTCGGCGAGATCGACGTCTGGATCAACGTCGCGTTCACGTCGGTCTTCGCCCGGTTCGTAGACATCGAGGCCGAGGAGTTCTAGCGCGTCACCCGGGTGACCTACCTGGGTTTCGTCAACGGCACGCGCTCGGCGTTGCGCCGCATGATGCCTCGTGACCGCGGCACGATCGTCCAGGTCGGCTCGACCCTCGCCTACCGCGGCATCCCCCTGCAGAGCGCCTACTGCGGCGCCAAGCACGCCACCCAGGGCTTCCACGAGTCCCTGCGCACCGAGCTCCTCCACGAGGGCGGCCGGGTGCGGGTGACGATGGTGCAGATGCCGGCGGTGAACACGCCCCAGTTCTCGTGGCTCCTGTCGCGCCTGCCGCGCCAGGCGCAACCGGTGCCGCCGATCTACCAGCCCGAGGTCGCCGCCCGCGCGGTCCTCTACGCCGCCGACCACCCGCGCCGCCGGGAGTACTGGGTCGGTGGGACCACCGCAGCCACGCTGCTCGCCAACGCCGTGGCGCCAGGCCTGCTCGACCGCTACCTCGCCCGCACCGGGTACGACGCCCAGCAGACCGACCAGCCCAAGCCCGCGGACCAGCCGGCGAACCTCTGGGACCCCGCCGACGGCGACGAGGGGCACGACTTCGGCGCGCACGGCCTGTTCGACGACCGGGCGCATGCGAGTTCGGCCCAGGTCTGGGCCTCGCAGCACCACGGCACCCTCGGCGCGGCCGCGGCGGGCGTCCTCGCCGGCGCCGCCCTGCTCGTGAGAGCGGCGCGCCGATGAGGGCCGCCACGGTGGCGCGCCTCGTGCTGGGCGGAGCGTGCCTCGCCGCACCCGGAGCCGTGCTGGGCGCCGTGGGGGCGCCGGACCGCGGCGACCGGCGGGTGCAGGTGGTCACCCGGGTCCTGGGTGGGCGGCTGCTGCTGCAGTGTGCCCTGGACGGCGCTCGAGGCCGGTCCGCCCGCGGACTCGACGTCGCGGTCGAGCTCGCGCACGCGGTCAGCATGCTGCCGGTCGCCGCGATCTGGCCCTGGCACCGGCGGTCGGCCTCGGTCAGCGCCGCCCTGGCGACGGGGATCGCCGTCCTCG
>JAHEXO010000072.1:0-5245 GCA_023252065.1 Nocardioides sp.
CTATGCAGAGCGCCCACCTGCTCGACGACGTGGCCCGCAGCGGCCTCCCGATCTCGGTAGCGGTCGGCCTCGGGGTCACCGTGCGACCCGGCGCCGACATCTCGGGCGTGCCGGACCCGCTCCCGCTGAGCCTGATCCTGGCCGACCACCGCGCCGGCGCCTCGAGCCTCTTCGTCTACCCCTGGTGCGCCAGCTGAGCGTCCCGCCACCGCCGTGGTGGCCGTCCCGTTTCCCCGAGCGAGGGCGGCCCCACGGCGGCTTCGCGTCCCGGGAGCGGACGGAGGCTCAGGCCGGGACGGTCACGGCGGACAGCGCCGTGCGGCGCCGCCCGTCGAGCGGTGAGGTACGCCGGTCCAGCCGGCCGTCGAGCAGCGCCAGGGCGCGCTCGGCCTGCCCGTCGCTGACCAGGCAGAACAACAGGGTCTCCTCGACGATCTCGCGCTGCGCGGCGGAGCCGCCGACCCGCGGGAGCCCGGGCAGCACGACGCCGAGCAGGGCAGCCGCGCGGCTCCAGTCCTGCTCGCCCGCGGCCAGCAACGCGTCACACACGGTGACCACCGTGGTCCGGATCGTCAGGTCGGACGAGCCCTCGCAGTGGGTCCGCAGCCGGGCCAGCCGCGACAGGTCGCCGGCAGCTGCCAGCGCGAGCGCCGCGTGCAGAGCCACGAACGGCGTCTCGGGCCGGTCGACCAGGGCAGCACCGGCCGCCTCGAGCACGCACTCGACCGGGGGTGGTGCGCTCTCGCCGGGGAACGCCGCGGTGCCGGCGGCGGCGTCCCAGCCCGAGGTGGTGACGGTCCACCGCCACAGCAGGGAGGCCGAGTCGATCAGGGCGCGCACGCCGGTGACCGCCGGAGGCGCGAGCTGGGTGTAGTAGCGCTGACGCACGGCCTCCGTGTCGCCGAGGGCGAGCTCGTGCAGCGCGGCGTGCCACGAGAAGTGCGCACGATGGCTGGCGCCCCGCCCGCTCTCGGCGACCCAGTGGTCGAGCCAGGTCCGCCCCGCGTCGTGCTTGCCGGTCTCGTAGAGCACATGCGTCTGCGCGTGTACGGCGTGCCCGGAGGTCGGCTCGCACTCGAGGGCGCTCTCGGCGAGGAGTCCGGCGTCGTCGAAGCGGGACTGGTCCTGGCGGGTGAAGGCGAGCAGGGAGATGTACCACCAGTGGTCGCCGTAGGCCGGCGCCAGACCCTCGACCAGCTCCCAGGCCTCCTGCTGGATGTCGGTCACTCCCGAGAAGGCGATCGTCGGCACAGCGGCGGACACGGCGAGCACGTCGCGCGGGTGCTGGGCGATGTGGTTCATCAGCGCGGTGGCGCCGGAGCGGCGTACGTCTCCGACCCGTCGGCCGACCACGTCGACCAGGCTGCGCTCGCGCTCGTCGGCGCGGGTGCGGGCCGCCTGATGGGCGGCCTCCAGGCAGGCGCCCACGTCGACGGCGGCGCCGGCCTCGTGACCGAGCATGGCCAGCGCGGCGTGACCGGCCGCGAAGCCGGGGTCGAGGTCGACGGCCTCGAGCAGCTTCTCCTCGGCGCCCGACTGCAGGCGCATCAGGCGTTCGAGCCCGGCGTTGTACGCCGCTGCCGCCTCCGCGGTCGTGGAGAGCGGCAGACCGAGCGGGTCGCGCGGGCGCGCCACCGGGTGGTGGCCGCCGACCAGCCGGCCGTCCGCCAGCCGGCGCGGCAGCGGCGACACCTGGTCGAGCACGGCGACCGCGAGGTGGCCGGCCTGGGTGCGGATCTCGGGGATCGCTGTCGACTCGAGGAGCTCGCCACGGCGTAGCGAGCCCAGGGTCCACACCGGCGCCTCGGTCGAGCCGGCGGAGTCGACGAGCCGACCGGCGTCGGTGACCAGCCCCATCCCGGCGGTGGCGAGCCGTGCTGCTGCGACGCCGCCGTGTGGAGTCAGCAGGTCGGCGTAGAGCGGGTCGCCGGGGTCGACGGCCACGTTGCGACCGGTGCAGTTGACGACCCAGCCGACCTCACGCACCGTGCCGTCGGACAACGTCACCCGGAGCCCGCCGCGACTGAGCGGCTCCGCGTCGACGACCACTCCGGCCGACCGGGTGACGACGCCACCCCGCTCGAGGGCGGCGACCACGTCGGCCGACTCCGGCGGCATGCGGTGTCGGACCCGGCCCCACGCACCTGCGTCGTGGCGCAGGAACTCCTCGCGGTCCTGCTCCCCCAGCCGCTGCCACAGCGGCTGGACGACGGCCCGCAGCCCGTCGACGGCCGGACGCCAGTCGCCGGTCGCACGCTCCACGCGGCCGACGTGCTCGAGCACCCGCAGGCGGTAGTCCTCGATCGTCGAGCCCCAGTCATCGATCTCGGGGATCGCCGCCAGCCGCGGCTCGTCGGCATGGCGGGCCGGCAGGGCGCCGTGTCGGGAGATCGCGTGCAGACGACGCTCGGCCCGCCGGCCCGGGTGGGTCAGGGACAGCACGACGTCGACCATGGTCAGCCCGGTGCCGACCAGGAGGACGTCGGGTGGCCCCGCCTGGTCGCGGCGTACGACGTCGAGCGCGCCGGGGGCCCACGGGTCGCGCACCAGGAACGCGGAGTCGCGCAACGGCTGCGGAGCCCAGCCGACACCCGCATCGCGCTCGCCGGTGGCTACCACCACGGCGTCGGCGTGGAGGACCTGGCCGTCGTCGAGGCTCACCCGCAGTGTCTCGCCGTCACGGCGCAGCCCGGTGGCTCGCGCCCGGTGGTGTCGCAGGTCGAGCGGCACGTCGGGGGTGAAGGTCTGGGCCAGCGTCTCCTCGAGGTAGCGCCCCCACTCGGCCCGCGGCGCGAACGCACCAGGCTCCGGGGCCAGCGCGGGATGGCGACGGGCCCGCCACGCGACGAAGTGAGTGGGGTCCTCGGGCAGCGCGCTCATCCCTTGCGCCGGCACGTTGAGCAGGTGCTGCAGGTCGACCGTGCCGAACGCCGTCCCCCGTCCGGGATAAGGCGTCGGGTCGACGAGGACGACGTCGAGCGGGGTACCCCGGCGACAGGCCGTCCGGCCGAGGTGGAGAGCGCTGAGCGTCCCCGCGGCGCCCGCACCGATCACGACGATGCGCGGCGTACGTCGGGCCTCGGGCATGCGTCCTCCTTCGCGCAGTTCGGGGCCGGTCCTGGCCGGCGATCATTCTCGACTGTATTACTCCACTTAAGCACTCCGGGCCAAGTCGGCGCGCCGACTAGCGTGTGGTCATGGAGTACGTCGAGGTGGCGCGGGCCGAGTCCGAGCGCGGTGAGCTGCTGCTGCGGGAGCGTACGCCGGACCGCGGCGGATCGCCCGTCCTCGAGCTCCGGGCCAACGGCGTCTTCGTCATGGACAGCCACGAGCACGCCTCCGAGCAGGCGCTGGCCGATGCCGCGCTCGCCCTGGTCGAGCACCCCAGACGGGTGCTGATCGGCGGCCTGGGCCTCGGCTTCACCCTCGACCGGGTGCTCGGCGACCGCCGGGTCGAGCAGTGCGTGGTGGTCGAGATCGAGCCGGCCCTCGTGGACTGGATGCGCGACGCCACGATCCCCCACGGCCCTCGCCTGCTCGCCGACAGCCGGGTCCGGCCGGTCGTCGCCGACGTCGCCGTGGCTCTCGCCGAGGCCGCCCCCGCGTCGTACGACGTGGTGCTGCTCGACGTGGACAACGGCCCGGGCCACCTGGTGCACGACACCAACGCCGACCTCTACGCCACGCCGTTCCTGAAGGCGGTCCACGACCGGCTCGCACCCGGTGGCGCGGTCGCGCTGTGGTCGGCCGCCCGCCCCCCCGAGCTCCTCGACACCTTGGCCGAGGTCTTCGGCCAGGTCGACGAGATCGCCTACGAGGTGCGGCTCCAGGACCGCGACGTCCACTACTGGCTCTACGCCGGCCGCCGCCCTCCCGCTCGACCAGCCGATCAGCCCGACCATGAGCCCGACCTTGAGCCCGACCATGAGCCCACCCCTCACGCAGCCGACTAGCCTCGGGAACATGAGCCCTGCCGGCCGCTCCTCCCCGACTCGCACCGAGCACGACTCGATGGGAGAGGTGGAGGTGCCGGCCGACGCCCTGTGGCGGGCGCAGACCCAGCGAGCGATCGACAACTTCCCGATCAGCGGGCAGCCGCTGCCGGCCGCGCTCGTCCACGCCCTGGCCCGGATCAAGGCGGCCGCGGCCCGGGCCAACGCCGAGCTGGGGGTGGTCTCGACCGAGCAGCGCGACGCGATCGTGGCCGCGGTGGCCGAGATCGTGGAGGGCCGGCACGACGACCAGTTCCCGATCGACGTCTTCCAGACCGGCTCGGGCACCAGCACCAACATGAACGTCAACGAGGTCATCTCCTCGCTGACCGCGCGCGCCGGGGTCGAGTGCCATCCCAACGACGTCGTCAACGCCAGCCAGTCGTCCAACGACACGTTCCCGAGCGCGATCCACGTCGCCGCGGTCGACGAGCTCCACGCCCTGGACGAGGCGCAGGCGGAGCTCCACGACGCCCTCGCCCGGAAGTCGCACGACTACCGCACCGCGGTGAAGTCGGGCCGCACCCATCTGATGGACGCCACTCCGGTCACGCTCGGGCAGGAGCTCGGTGGCTACGCCCGCACCGTCGCCATCGCCCGCAGCCGGGTCGCGGCGACCCTGCGCCGCGTGCGCGAGCTGGCCCTGGGCGGCACCGCCGTCGGCACCGGCATCAACACGCTCCCGGACTTCGCAGCGAAGGCGATCGACCACCTCAACGCCGACACCGACGGCGAGTTCACCGAGGCCGAGAACCACTTCGAGGCGCAGGGCACCCAGGACTCCCTGGTCGAGCTCAGCGGCGCCCTGAAGACCTACGCCGTCGGCCTGGTGAAGATCTGCAACGACCTGCGCTGGATGGGCTCGGGCCCGACCGCCGGCCTCGCCGAGATCCACCTGCAGGACCTCCAGCCCGGGTCGAGCATCATGCCCGGCAAGGTGAACCCGGTGATCCCGGAGGCGACGCTCCAGGTCTGTGCGCAGGTGATCGGCAACGACACCGCGATCACCTTCGCCGGCGCCAGCGGGAGCTTCGAGCTCAACGTGATGCTCCCCGTGCTCGCCCGCAACCTGCTCGAGTCCATCGCCCTCCTCACCAGCGCCAGCCGGCTGCTGGCCGAGTGCGTGGCCGGCCTCACCGCCGACCTCGAGCGGATGCGCGCCTACGCGGAGTCGTCACCCAGCATCGTGACCCCGCTCAACGGCTACGTCGGCTACGAGGCTGCAGCCGCGATCGCCAAGCAGGCCCTGGCCA
>JAHEXO010000072.1:5255-8037 GCA_023252065.1 Nocardioides sp.
CCGTGACCGACTCCCCCCGCACCTACGTGATCACCGGTGGCTCCGACGGCATCGGCCTGGAGTGCGCCAGCCTGATCGCCCACGACCAGCCCGGCTGCCGGATCGTCCTGGTCGGGCGCAGCCCCGAGCGCACAGCCGCGGCTGTCGCGCGGGTCCGGCGCGAGCAGGCGGACTGCACCGTCACCTCGTTCCTGTGCGACTTCGCCGACCAGGGCGCCGTACGCCGGTTGGCCGCCGACCTGCTCGCGAGCCTCGACCGGATCGACGTCCTGGTCAACAACGCCGGCGCGGTCTTCTCCCGTCGTACCCTCACCGCCGAGGGGATCGAGTCGACCTTCGCGATCAACCACCTGGCCGGGCTGCTCCTCACCGAGCTCCTGCTCGACCGGATCAAGGAGTCCGCCCCGGCCCGCATCGTGTTCACATCGTCGGACGGTCACTACTCCGGGACCATGGACCTCGACGACCTCGGTTTCGAGCAGGGGTACACGATCATGCGGGCCTACTGCCGCTCCAAGCTCGCCAACGTCCTCACGGCTCGTTACCTGGCTCGACGGCTGGAGGGCACGGGCGTCACCGTCACGTCGCTCCACCCGGGCGCCATCGCCACCAACATCTGGAGCGGTGCCCCGTGGTTCGCCCGTCCGGTGCTGGCGGTGCTGAAGAAGTGGAAGATGGAGAGCCCGGCCGTCGGCGGCGAGCGTCTCGCCTACCTCGCCCTGAGCCCCGAGGTCGAGGGGCAGACCGGCGGCTACTACCAGCGCAACCGGCTGCGCGACCCGTCGCCCCTGGCCCTCGACGACGACCTCGGCGACCGGCTCTACGACGTGAGCGCGGCGCTGGTCGGGTCGACCCCGGTCTGAACCACCCCACCTGCCGACGCCCGCGGCCCGCCACCTCGAGAGGTGACGGGCCGCGGGTCGTGAACGCCGGGGGGAAGGCGGTCAGCGACGGGTGAGCGTCGCTTTGTGGGTGAGCGTGGCCGACTTGTTGGCGACCTTGTCCAAGGCGTTGGCGCGGTAGACCAGGGTGCCCTTGCGGAGACCCTTCAGGGTGACCGCCCAGACGTGGCGGCTGTTGGTCCTGACGACCGCGGCCCTCGCCTTGGCCAGCGCCTTGGTCTTCGTGGCGGCCTTGAGCCAGGTCTTGGTCTTGGCGTTGTAGCCGTACCAGGACGTGCCGCGCTTCTCGATCGCCTTGACCGTCACGTTCCTGACGCCGGTGCCGCCGGTGTCGGTGGCCTTGCCCTTGATCGTGCGGAAGGCGCGGACCGAGTGCTTGCTCTTCGGCAGCAGGAGCTTCACCCGCGGACCCACGGAGTCGACCTTCACCGTCACGGCGGCCAGTGTCAGCTCGGTGTGGTTGCCGGCCTCGTCGGTGATGGTCACGATCGGGGCGAAGGTGCCGCCGACGGCGAACACGTGCTTCGGCGGAGCGGCACCGCCGAGCCACGTCGAGGACGTGCCGTCGGCCCAGTCCACGGTGCGGGTGACCAGGTCGGACGGGGTCCAGTTGTCGACCACCGCCGTCGTCTCGGACACCCCGACCTTGGTGTACTTCGCCCAGCCGGTGGTGCGGCTCACGGCGAAGGCGCCGGTGGGGGCCTGGTTGTCAGACACCACGACCCCGCTGGCCGGGTCGACGTCGGTGGTGTTGCCGGCCGCATCCTTGAGCGTCACGTGCGGCTGGTAACGCGCCTCCGTGAGCGGGTAGGTGTGAGTGATGGGTGCACCAGCGGCGTAGACGACCGGGGCGCCCTCACCCCAGTCGACGGTCCGGGTGACACCGCTCAGCGGGGAGTCGTCGGTGAGGTCGCTCTCGATCAGCGTGGCCTGCCCGGTGTTGGTGTTCTCCTGCACCGTGTAGGTGGCGGTCGGGGCGATCGTGTCCAGCAGTTGTACCGACGTCGAGGAGGACTTCCCTTTGAAGTGCCCGATCACGGCAAAGCCCGAGACCGTCAGGGTCTGACCCGGCGTGGCGGAGACCGTCTTGTTCCATACCAGGGTGGAGGCGGAGAACTTGCTGGTGGCCAGGGTGCTGCCCGAGCGGCTGATGCTGACCTGGTAACCGGTGGCGTTCGCCACGGCCCCCCACGTGATGTGGAGCTGGTAGGAGCCGATGGCGGGCTCGGTCGCCGATGCGGACAGGACGATTCTGCCCGGCTTGGTGGGCCTGGCCTCGGCGGTCGTAGTGGTGACGGCACCGACGGCCAGCGCGAGCACGGCGCTGGTGGCGGTCACGCGAAGGGCGCGTGAGAGCAACATGAGAGATCCCCCTGGATCGAATCAACGTGGTGAGGAACCGAGATTCGTAGCTCGTCCCAGTGGCTCCCCCGAGCCGGGACACCACTCAGTCAACGCGATTGAAAGCGTCGACGCAGGAGAATCAGGAGATTCTTGGATTCAGGGTCGCGCAGACCGCAAGATCCGTACGTTCGGTCAGCTGCGGCCTAGTCCCTCAGTACCAGCCGTGGCCCTGTTTGAAGCCCCAGGCGCCGCACGGTGAGCCGTAGCTGGCCTTGATGTACTCCAGGCCCCACTTGATCTGGGTGACCGGGTTGGTGCGCCAGTCGGCGGCCACCGTCGCCATCTTGGACCCGGGCAGCGACTGCGGGATGCCGTAGGCACCCGACGAGGTGTTCTCGGCGTTCCAGCGCCAGCCGCTCTCGCCCGCCCACAGGGGCACCAGGCACGACATCTGGGAGCTGTCGAATCCGTACGTCGGGAGCAGGGCCTCCGCGATGGCCTGCGGGTCCTGGGCCGAGAGGCTCTCCCGGCCGCTG
>JAHEXO010000591.1 GCA_023252065.1 Nocardioides sp.
GAGAAGATGACCCGTCTGCGCAAGGTCATCGCGACCCGCATGGTCGAGTCGCTGCAGGTCTCGGCGCAGCTGACGACCGTCGTCGAGGTCGACCTTACCAAGGTGGCGCGGCTGCGCGCCAAGGTGAAGGGCGACTTCGAGGCCCGCGAGGGCACGAAGCTCAGCTTCCTGCCGTTCCTCGCCCTGGCCGCCACCGAGGCGCTCAAGGCGCACCCGATGGTCAACGCGAGCATCGAGGGCGACGAGGTCGTCTACCACGGCAGCGAGAACCTCTCGATCGCGGTCGACACGGAGAAGGGCCTCATCGTCCCGGTCGTGAAGAACGCCGGTGACCTCAACATCGCCGGGCTCGCCCGCGCGATCGCCGACGTCGCGGCGCGCACGCGCAGCAACAAGATCACGCCGGACGACCTGGCCGGTGGCACGTTCACCATCACCAACACCGGCAGCCGTGGCGCGCTCTTCGACACGCCGATCATCAACCAGCCGCAGGTGGCCATCCTCGGCACCGGCGCGATCGTCAAGCGGCCGGTCGTCGTCACCGATGCCGACGGCGGCGAGACCATCGCGATCCGCTCGATGATGTACCTCGCCCTGTCCTACGACCACCGGATCGTCGACGGGGCCGACGCCGCACGGTTCCTCGGCACCATGAAGGCCAGGCTCGAAGAGGGCCAGTTCGAGGCCTGACGTCCTCCCAGCATGAGGAGCACCCCTTGACGAAGCGCGTCGCCGTCACCGGCTCGTCCGGCCTGATCGGCGGCGCGCTTCGTCGTGCGCTCACGGAGCGGGGGGACGAGGTCGTGCGCCTGGTGCGCCACTCCCCCTCCGCGCCCGACGAGATCGAGTGGGACCCCGCCCGGGGACGGCTCGACGAGGCTGCGCTCGACGGCGTCGACGCTGTCGTCAACCTTGCCGGGGTCGGCATCGGTGACCGCCGGTGGAACGCCGAGCACAAGCGCGAGGTCGAGCGGTCCCGCACCGACGCCACGGGCACGGTGGTCCAGGCCCTGGTCGCGCACCTCCAGCGCACCGGCGAGAGCATCCGTCTCGTCAACGCCTCGGCGGTCGGCTACTACGGCGACCGCGGCGAGGAGCGCCTGACAGAGGCGAGCGTGCCGGGCCGGGACTTCCTCGCCGGAGTCGTGGTGCGCTGGGAGAGCGCAGCCCAGCCTGCGCTCGCTGCCGGGCTGCCGGTCGCCTTCGTCCGCTCTGGACTGGTCATGGCGCACCGGGGTGGCGCCTTCGAGCAGGTGGTGCTGCTCGGTCGGCTGGGCCTCGGTGGACCGATGGCGTCGGGCCGCGAGTGGTGGCCGTGGATCACCCTCACCGACGAGGTGCGCGCGATCCTGCACCTCGTCGACCGGCCCGAGCTCACCGGACCGTTCAACCTCGCCGCGCCCGGGTCGGCGCGCCAACAGGAGATCGCGTCGGCCATCGGCTCGGCGCTGTCGCGCCCGGCCTTCGTTCCCGCGCCCCTCTTCGCGTTGCGGGCCGCCATCGGCGAGTTCGCGGACTACGTCGTCGCCAGCCAGCGGGTCGAGCCCGAAGCCCTGCTCGCCTCGGGATTCGTCTTCGAGCACCCCGACCTCGACCCTGCGGTCAGGTGGCTGGTCCAGCGCTGATCGCGCTGATCCGCCAGCCCTGCGCGCCGCGCACGAGTCGGAAGTCGAGCCGCCGCCCGACGTCGGCCGGTCGCTCGACGCGCGCGCCCTCCGCGGTCACGAGGACGTATGCCGTCCAGTCGACCCGGGCGCGCACCACGGCCTCGGAGGACGACCCCGAGACGAACACCGCATCGGCCACCTCGAGCCGAAGGCCCTCCCACCGCGTGTGCGAGTCGACGAGCCCGGACACGAGGGCCCGGTCGCTGGAGAGACTCGGCGAGCCGGGCGCGTGGACGCCGGACAGCCCGGTCAGGTCACGGGAGACGAGCACGGCCGCGCGACGGTCGCTCAGGGCCTGCAGCAGGTCCTCGGCCTCCTTCGACGGACTCGCCGCGTCCTGAAGCCCGTGGTCGGTGGCCTGCGCACCGGGCGTCGTCGGCGGCACACCACGCGTCGCGGAGGGGGCTGAGACCACGGGGCGCTCGCGGGGCGCGTCGGACCCTCGGGCCGCCAGCGCCCAACCCGCGGCAGCCAGCAGAGGCAGGGCGACGACGGCCGACGCCAGCACCCGCCGAGGCCAGCGCCGCGCCGGCGTCTCGACCGCGACCGGTTCGCGACCGGCGTCCGCCCGCAGTCGGTGCGTCAGTGCCGAGGCCTCGTCGGAGGCGACCACGACCTCGACGGGCTCGGGTGCGCAGGCATCGAAGAACAGCCGGGCGAGCTCCGCGGCACCGGGTCGCCGCTCGGGCTCCGGGTCGATCGCGGCGGCCACGACCTCGGCGAGCTCGCTGCCGACATGGCTGGCGATCGTCTCGTGGTCGAGGCGCATCATCGTGTCGGGAGCCCCGTTGCCGGTGAGGCAGAACCACGCGACGGCGCCCAGGGCGTAGGCGTCGGCGGCCTCGTCCGGCTCCGACCCGAGCCGCACCTCCGGGGCGACGAAACCGGGCGTGCCCATGACGGCACCGGGCTCACGCCCGGCCACCCGTGCGGCGCCCAGGTCGAGCAGGACCGGCCGGCCGTC
>JAHEXO010000592.1 GCA_023252065.1 Nocardioides sp.
CGGTCTGGTACGGCACCACCGGCGACCGGCCCGTCGTCGGTGACTGGGAGGGCGACGGCACCGACGGCCTCGGCGTGGCGCGGGGTGACCACTGGTACCTCCGCACCGCCGTCGCGCACGGAGCGGCCACCCACACGCTGTCGGTCTCCGGGCGTCGGGTCGGCGACGTCCCCGTCAGCTGGCGGGTGTCGGCCGGCACCGACACCGCCGTGTGCCCCACCCGCCGGACCGCGACCGTCGGCTGGCGAGGGTGGGTGGTGCCGAGCCGGGTCCTCGGCCGCGACGTCACCGGTGGCATCGGCTCCACGGGCCGGCTGGTGCGCAGCTCCCTGGAGCAGACCGAGCGCTACCTCCTCGGCACGCAGTACGCCGCGCTGTGGCGCGCGACCCGCTACCGCCCCTATCTCAGCCTGCTCGGCGCACGGAGCCACGACGAGCTCAACATCCGCCTCCCGGCCATGTCGGCACTGACCGTCGCCGTCGGGCTGCGGACCGGCGCCCTCGACCCCACCGTCGTCTCGAGCTCCGGCGATCGTGCGGGGCACTACGTCGACCAGCTGGTCCGCTCGATCGCCTGCGCCCACGCGTCGGTCAGCCCCGGCGGTTGGGGCGACGGGTGGCAGACCGCCCACTGGGCGATGCTCACCGGCGCGGCCGCCTGGCTGGTCTGGGGCCGGCTCACGCCGCGGACCCGCTCCGACGTCGTCGCGATGGTCACCGACGAGGCCGACCACCAGCTGCCGCTCGCCGTTCCCTACTGGAGCGCGCCCGACGACACCCGCCTCACCCCCGGCGACACCAAGGCCGAGGAGGACGCCTGGAACGCCGGGCTCCTGGGCCTGGCGAGCGCGATGATGCCGTCGGCGCCCCACGCCGCAGCCTGGCGGGCCAAGGCCGCCGAGCTCGGGGTCGCGGCGTACTCGGTGAAGGCCGACACCACGTCGACCGCGGTCGTGAACGGAGTCCCGCTCGACCAGCGCGTGCACGGCTACAACGTCTTCGACGACGGCACCGTGGTGAACCACGACATCATCCATCCCGACTACGCCACCGCGGTGCAGCTGCTCTGGCTCTCCGCCGACTTCGACCGGCTCGCCGGGAGGTCGGTGCCGGAGGCGATGTTCCACGACGGGGGGCTCGTCTACTCCTCGCTCAGCAAGACCGTCTTCACCGCGGGTCAGACCAGCCAGGCCGGCGGCCTGATCCAGCCCCCGGGCGGCACCGTCTACGTGCGCGGCACCTCGCGGATCTACTACCCGCAGGGGGACGACTGGGGCACCGCCCGCCGCGCCCACTTCGTGAGCCTCGACGCCCATGCCGCGGTCTACGCGCGCTACCTCGGCGCCACCGGCTGGTCGGCCGCGCAGGCCCTGCTCGCACACGAGAACGCCCAGCGCCGGCTCCGGCGCAGCAGCGGCACCGACGACGGCCGGACCTACTCGGTCGACCCGGCCATCGCCGCGACGCAGGACACCTATCCCGGGCGCGAGGAGTACGCCGCGCAGAACCTCGCGACCGCCTGGCTGGCCCTCTACGTCGGGCGCCTCGGCCTCCCGGCGCTCGACCGGAGCACCCTCGGCGTACCCGTCTCGTCCGCCCGGGCGCCGCGAGCGCCGTCGGTGACGACGCTGGCCCCGTGACCTCGCGCGCGCTCGTCGTCGGCGCCGCGGTCGTCCGCGACGGCCGCCTCCTCGCCGCCCGACGTACGACGCCCGCCGAGGCCGCGGGCCGGTGGGAGCTCCCCGGCGGCAAGGTCGACGAGGGGGAGACCCCCGACGAGGCGGTCGTGCGCGAGATCCGCGAGGAGCTCGGCTGTGAGGTGACCGTCGACCGCTGGCTGACCGGCGACCAGCCGATCGGGGCGGCGTACGCCCTTCGGGTCGCGGTGTGCACGCTCGCGGACGGCGAGCCCGCGCCGCTGACCGACCACGACATCCTCCTCTGGCTCGCCGCCGACGACCTCGACGGACTCGACTGGCTGGAGCCCGACCGACCCTTCCTGCCCGACCTGAGGACCGCCCTCCTAGGGTCGGAGGCATGAGCGACCTCCCGAGCCAGCGGCTGCTGCTGGTCCACGCCCACCCGGACGACGAGACGATCGCGACGGGCGCCACGATGGCCCAGTACGTCGCGGAGGGTCGCGGCGTCACCCTCGTCACCTGCACCGGCGGCGAGATGGGCGAGATCCTGGTCCCTGAGCTCGTGCACCTCGCAGCCGATCAGGACGACGGGCTCGCCGAGCACCGCCGAGGCGAGCTCGACGAGGCGATGCGGATCCTCGGCGTCACCGACCACCGGTTCCTGGGTGGCTTCGGCTGCTACCGCGACTCCGGCATGAAGTGGCACGAGGACGGCCACGCCGTGCCGGCCGACGACCTCCACGCGAACGCGTTCTGGCACGCCGACCTCGCCGAGGCCGCGACCCACCTGGTCGAGGTGATCCGCGAGGTGAGGCCCCAGGTGCTCGTCACCTACGACCAGTTCGGCAACTACGGGCACCCCGACCACATCCAGGCGCACCGGGTGGCGATGTACGGCGCGCAGCTGACCCGCGTGCCGTCCTACCGGCACGACCTGGGCGAGGCCTGGGACATCGCCAAGATCTACTGGACCGCGATGCCCGAGAGTC
>JAHEXO010000593.1 GCA_023252065.1 Nocardioides sp.
CTCCGACCAACGGCTCCCGCCGGCTCCAGGTCGACGTCGCAGCCCACCGGGTGCACGTCGGCTCCGAGGAGGTGCCGCTGACCGGCAAGGAGTTCGACGTCCTCACCGTGCTCGCCACCCACCGCGACAAGGTGGTCTCGCGCCAGCAGCTGATGACGGAGGTGTGGAGCGAGGGCTGGTTCGGGTCCACCAAGACCCTCGACGTCACCATCGGCCGGCTGCGCCAGAAGCTCGAGAAGGCCGGCACCGCCGAGCGCGTCGTCACCGTCCGTGGCGTCGGCTTCCGCCTCGAGAGCGGCTGAGAGCGGCAGAGAGCGGCTCAGAGCGGGTGGCTGGGCTCAGCCCAGCAACCGGGCGACGGTGTCGGCGACGTAGCGCTCCATGACCGCGTCCACCTGGCTGCGGTCGCCGGTGAGCAGCAGGTCGTGCAGCAGCCCGCGTGCGACCGCGAGGTCGAGACGGCCCTGCTGACGTGCCTGCCGCTTCGGTACGCCGCGTGCTCGCCACATCGACTCCAGCGCGTCCAGCCAGGTGGTCACCAGCCGCTCGCGGAGGTCGACGGCGTGCGGCAGCCCGAGCATGGCGTGGCTGGAGAGCTCGAAGAAGAGCGGCCCGTAGACGAGTGCGTCGTCGGTGACCAGGTGCCAGTAGCGCAGCCCGGCCTGGTCCGGGTCGGGGTCGCCCTTCGCCTCCTCGACCATCTCCCCGAGCGTCGCCCGCGCGCCGGCCTCGACGGTGTCGACGACGGCGGCGAGCAGACCCTCGCGGGACCCGAAGTGGTAGATCAGCATCCGGTGGCTGGTGCCGATCGCCTCGGCGAGCGCGCGCAGGCTGGTGTCGCCGACCCCGTGCTCGGCGAAGTGCCCGATCGCGCGCTCGAGCAGGGCGGCGCGGCCGGTCGCGGGCTGCGTCACGCGGCCTCGGCCGCCACCTTGAGCGCCTCGGCCTCGAGATCGACGTACTCGCGGACCTTGCGGCCGAGGGCCAGCGTGACGAGCCCGCTGAGCCAGCCGGACTGCTCGAGCACCAGGGTGAGGCGGGTCCGGCCGTCGTCGTCGGTCGAGACCGTGTGCCGCCCGACGATGCGGACGCCGGGCTGGTGGCTGGCCCAGGTGAACGTGCGGTCCTCGACCAGCTCGCTGACCTGCCACTCACCGGACTTCAGGCCCTTCTGCTTGACGTGCGCCCGGCTGCCGACGCGGAGGTCGCCCTCGTCGAGGAGGCGCACCTCCTCGTACGTCGTGATCCGTTCGGGCCAGCGCTCGATGTCGCTCAGCACCTCCCAGACCTGCGCGGGCCGGGCCGCGACGGTGAGGGACTTCTCGTACTCCATGACGCTCTTCCTCTCGGGCGGGGTTGTGTACCGAATGGTACAAACGGGCGAAGAGACACGCAACCGGTGACGTTCGGCCCTCCCGCGCAGCGCCGTGTCGCGGGAAGAATCGGCGGAGGTCTGGTGGAGGAGAACCGGTGAGCACGAGGCAGGACCTCGCCGCCACGATCGGCGGTTGGAGCGTGCGCCACCGCGTGGTGGCGGTGGTCGGATGGCTGGTCTTCGTCGCGGTCGCGATGGCGGCCGGGTCGGCGGCGGGCCAGCGGAACATGACCCAGGACCAGTACGCCACGGGCGACTCCTCCAAGGCCCTCCAGATCCTCGACGCTGCCGGCCTGAAGCCGCCCGCGGAGGAGCTGGTCCTGGTGACCGGCTCCGGTCCGGCCACCTCGCCGGCGACCAAGGCCGCGGTGGCCGACCTGCTCCGGCGGCTCCAGCAGACCGACGCCGTGATCGGTGTCCTCGACCCCTATGCCCTTCACCTGGTCTCGGCGGACGGCCGGTCGGTGCTGGTGCGGGTGTCGATGTCCGGCGACCCGATGACCGCCGCCGACCGGGTGCAGCCGATCCTCGACGCGGTCGCCGCGACCCGCACGGCGCATCCTGCGGTCAGGATCGACCAGTTCGGGGACGGCTCGGCCAACCAGTGGTTCAACGACACGATCGGCAAGGACTTCCAGCGAGCGGAGTGGACCGCCGTACCGCTGGCGCTCGGCATCCTGCTGGTCGCCTTCGGCGCGCTGCTGGCCGCGATCCTTCCGGTCGGGCTCGCCCTCACCTCCTTCCTCGCGGCCAACGGGCTGCTGGCCCTGGTCAGCCACCGGCTCGCGCTGGACACCTCCACCAGCTCGGTGATGCTCCTGATCGGGCTCGCGGTCGGCGTCGACTACTGCATGTTCTACCTACGTCGCGAGCGCGAGGAGCGCACCCGCGGACGCGACCCCGAGACGGCGCTGCGGATCGCGGCCGCGACCTCCGGGCGGTCGGTGCTGGTCTCCGGGCTCACCGTCGTGGTCGCGATGTCGGGCATGTTCCTGTCCGGGATGCTGATCTTCGAGGGCTTCGCAGTGGCCGCGATCCTGGTGGTGCTGGTCGCGGTGATCGGCTCGGTGACGGTGCTGCCGGCCCTGCTCTCCCTGCTCGGCGACAAGATCGAGCTCGGCAGGGTCCCGGGCCTGGCCCGCATGCGGCGCCCGAGCGGCGGCAGCTTGGTCTGGGGCGCCATCCTCGACCGGGTGCTCAGGCGGCCGGGGGTCTCGGTGCTCGGCGCGGTGGCCTTCCTCCTCGTGCTGGCGA
>JAHEXO010000594.1 GCA_023252065.1 Nocardioides sp.
GGGAGGGCCTGGGGCGGGTCGCTGACGGCGGGGGTGAGTGCGAGCAGCGCGTCGAGCCGGGCTTCGGCTGCGCGGGCCCGGGCGGTGGCCGTCGCGGCGTCCACAGCCGGGACAACGACCTCAGCCAGGGCGAGCGGGAGCAGCACGAGGAGCCCGGCGAGGGGCCGGCTCAGTCCGCCGTCCGCCACGATCGGCGTGATCACGAGGGCCACCAGGGCGACGGCGATGCCGGAGCCGGTCAGGGCGATCGCGCGCCCGAGGCCGAGCCACAGGGCGCTGCGGACCGTGCCTGCGGCCACCGCGTCGCTGGCCTGCGCCACCCGGTCGACGGCCCGCTCGGTGGCCTGCCACATGACCAGCTCGTCGGCGACCTGGGTGGTCTCCACGACGCGTTCGGACAGGTCGGCGCGGGCGGCCACCATCCGTTGCTCGGTGCGGGCCGTGCCGCGGCCGACCAGTGCGTGCGCGGCCAGGCCCACGGCGATGCCGCCGACGACCACGACGCCCGCGGTCACGTCCAGCAGCCCGGCGACGACGCCGCTGAGGACGGCGACGATCAGGAGGCCGCGCACCGGCATCCGGCCACGCAGCTCACGGTCGAGGACGCTGTCGACGTCGTCGACGACCGAGGCGAGGACGTCGCCGCGTCGCGGACCGAGCCGGCCGGGGGTGAGCGGGACCAGCGCGTCGTACACCTCGGCGCGACGGCGGGCCAGCATGCCGAGAGCGGTGTCGTGCGACAGCAGCCGCTCGACGTAGCGCAGCACGGGGCGCGCCAGGCCGAAGGTACGGACCAGCACGATCGCGACCAGCAGCGTCAGTACGGCGGGGCGGTTGGAGGCCTGGACGATCAGCCAGCCCGAGCACGCCGTGAGGGCGACCCCGGCCGCCGACGCGAGCGCGCCCACGACGGTGGGTAGGAGCAGGCCGGTCCGGCGGTACGACGCGGTCTGCTCCAGCGGAGCAACGGGCGCGGTCGCGACGTGGGTCGTGGGCTCGGTCGTCTCGGGGATCGACGCCGTCGGGCCCGAGATGTGGACCACGTGGTCGGCCAGGGACACCAGGGCCGGGCGGTGGGCCACCACCACGACCGCGCCGGTGCGGGAGAGCTCGACCAGGGTGTCGGCGACGACGTGCTCGGTGAGGGCGTCGAGGTGGGCGGTCGGCTCGTCGAGGATCACGAAGGGGCGCTCGGAGAGCACGATCCGGGCCAGGGCGAGCCGGGCCCGCTCGCCGGCCGAGAGGGTGGCGCCGTCCTCGCCGAGAGGGGTGTCGAGGCCGAGCGGCAGCTGCCGGACCCGCTCCTCGAGGGCGACCCGGCGGAGCACGGCCCAGACCGCGTCGTCGGTGGCGTCCGGGGAGCCGAGCCGCACGTTGTCGGCGATGGTGCCGGCCACGAAGACCGGCCGTTGCGGCAGGAGTGCCACGCGGGCACGCCAGGCCTCACCGCCGACCGGCACCCCGCCGACCAGCAGCCGTCCCGAGTCGGGGGCGCGCAGGCCGGAGAGGACCGACAGCAGGGTGGACTTGCCGCCGCCGGAAGGGCCGGTGACGGCGGTGATGCCTGTGCGCGGGATCATCACCGACAGGTCGTCGAGGGCCGGCAGGACCCGACCGGGGTAGGTGACGGTGACCGAGTCCACGACCAGGTGGCCGTCGGCTCCGGCGTGGGACGGCGTCTCGTCGCCCGGCGAGGTCAGCAGGTCGTCGACCTTCTCGAACGTCGCGACCCCCTCGGCGGCGGCGTGGAACTCCGCGCCCACGCGACGCAGGGGCCAGTAGGCCTCAGGGGCGAGCAGCAGGACGACGAGGGCGGTGCGCAGGTCGAGGTGCCCGTCCGCGAGGCGGACGCCGACGGTGACCGCGACCAGGGCCACCGACAGCGTGGCGATCAGCTCGAGGATGGCTGAGGAGGCGAAGGCGAGCTTGAGCGTGGCCATCGTGGCCGTGCGGTAGCGCTCGGTCACCTCGCGGATCCGGCCGGTCTGGGCCCGCGCCCGGCGGAACGCGACCAGCGTGGGCAGCCCCTTCATCACGTCGACGAAGTGCCCGGACAGCGACGACATCTCGCGCCACTGGGTCTCGGCGCGGTCGCGCGTGGCCAGACCCACCAGCGCACCGAAGACCGGGATCAGCGGGAGCGTCGTCAGCACGATCACCGCACTCATGACGTCCTGGGTGGCCATCGCGATGACGGTGAGCAGGGGCAGCACGCCGGCCAGCACGAACGCCGGGAAGTAGCGGGTCAGGTAGGGCTCGGCCGCGGCGACCCCGCGGGTGAGCAGGACGGCCGTCTCCCCGGACGGGACCGCAGCCCGCCGGTCGGGCGAGAGGACCACCCGCAGCAGGCGGCGTCGTACGTCGGTGCCGACGATGCCGGCCGCCTTGGCCGCGCAGACCTCGGAGAGCAGCCCCACCAGACCGCGGAGTGCGAAGACCCCGGCCACAGCCAGTGCCCACGGTGCGACGTCGCCGTCGTCGACCACGGCGACGACCAGGCCGGCGACGAGCCAGGCCTGGCCGATGACGAGCAGGCTGGTGCCCACTCCTCCCGAGATGACCCCGGCCAGTGGGCGCTTTGCAGGTGCAAGACGCCGCACCAGCCGGGGATCGGTCGGCCTCATC
>JAHEXO010000595.1 GCA_023252065.1 Nocardioides sp.
AGGTAGCGGTCGTCGGGTCCGACCAGGCCGCACTCCTCGTCGTCGGGCTTCATCTCCCACGACTCGTCGATGGTGAAGTCCTCGAGCACCTGGTCCCACCACAGGGTCTGGGCGTAGGGGTCGGCGGCGTCGATGCAGAAGTTGGATGCGCGGGAGGCCATGGCGCTCACCCTGCCAGCGACGGGTGGCGAGGGGCCACGGGTTTCCGGGCGGGTTTCGGGAAGGAAGACCCTGCCTGGCGGGGTGACCGGTCAGTAACATCTGCCGCGTGTCCTTCCTCCGACGCCAGCTGGTCACGGCCGCCCTCACCGCCAACGCGCTCCGTCCCGCGCGCACGTCGAACAACCTCCGCCTCGGGCTCTGGTCATTCGGGCTCGGCTGGCCGACCGGTGAGCTGGCGCCGCAGCTGCTCGCGCTGACCGCGGCGGACACCGCCGTCCACCTGGCGCGCGGGAAGCGCAGCAGGCTCGGCCTGCTGCTCGCCGCCGGGAGCGCCGCCGGGCTCGCCCACCTCGTGCGGCAGAGCCGGCAGGTGCAGGTGCTCGCCGAGAGCTCGCTGGTCGACTCGCTCGGCGAGGAGTACGTCGACCGACCGGGCGAGCGGCCGACCACGGTCGACCTCGCGACGCCGTGGCGCAAGCTGCTCAACCCGTTCGCCCGCGAGGACCCGGCGGTCCGGATCGACAAGAACGTCCGCTACGCCGACTTCGGCAAGCGCGGGCTCCTCGACGTCTACCGCCCGTCGGACCGCGAGGTCGTCGGTGCCCCGGTGCTGATCCAGATCCACGGCGGCGGCTGGACCCTCGGCTCCAAGGACCAGCAGGGCATCCCGCTGATGCAGCGGATGGCGGCGCGCGGCTGGGTGTGCGTCGCGATCAACTACCGGCTGGCTCCTCGTGACGCCTTCCCGGCGCAGATCGTCGACGTGAAGCGGGCGATCGCCTGGGTCAAGGACCACGTCGAGGACTACGGCGGCGACCCGTCCTACGTCGTGCTCACCGGCGGATCGGCCGGCGGCCACCTGGCAGCGCTGGCCGCGCTGACGCCTAACGACCCGGCGTACCAGCCCGGCTTCGAGTCCGCCGACACCCAGGTGCAAGCGGCCGTGCCGTTCTACGGCGTCTACGACTTCGCCGGCGCCACCGGCCTGCAGAACGCGCTCCTGATGCGCGACCGCTACCTCGGCCCGAAGATCGTGCAGCGCAGGTGGGCCGACGACCCGGAGGTGTTCGAGCACGGCTCGCCGATCCTGCGGATCACGCCGGACGCGCCCGACTTCTTCGTGCTCCACGGCACCGGCGACTCGCTGGTCGACGTCGAGCAGGCACGGCTGTTCGTGGCGGCCCTGCGCGAGACCTCCAAGCACAGCGTCGCCTACGCCGAGTTCCCTGGCACCCAGCACGCCTTCGACGTCTTCCCGTCGATCCGGTCCGAGCACGTCGTGCGCGCCGTGCAGCGCTACCTCGAGTGGCACCACGCGCGCCGATGACCGACGTCCCCGGACTGCTGGACCTGGCTCGTGGGGCGCGCGGGTTCATGCCCGACGACGAGGGTCTTGCGCTCCACCGGCTCGCCTATGAGCGGCTCCCCCACGGCCCGGCGCTCGAGGTCGGCACCTACTGCGGCAAGTCGGCGGTCTACCTCGGCGCCGCGGCCCGCGAGGTCCGTGGCGTCGTGTTCACCGTCGACCACCACCACGGCTCGGAGGAGAACCAGGCCGGCTGGGAGCACCACGACGCCGACCTGGTCGACCCGCGCACCGGCCTGATGGACACGCTGCCGTCCTTCCGCCGGACCATCGAGAACGCCGGGCTGGAGGACGTCGTGATCGCCGTCGTCGGCGACTCCTCCACCGTCTCCGCCCACTGGCGCACGCCCCTCGCTCTGCTGTTCATCGACGGTGGCCACGGGGTCGACCCGGCGCACGCCGACTACGACGGATGGGCGCCCTGGGTGATGGCGGGCGGGCTGCTGGCGATCCACGACGTGTTCCCCGATCCCGCCGACGGCGGTCGCCCGCCCTTCGAGATCTACCAGCGGGCGCTGGGGTCCGGGTCGTTCACCGACGTCGAGACGGTCGGGTCGCTGCGGGTGCTGCGGCGGGTCTCAGGCGTGGCCGGCGAGGGCGTCGGCTGAGCTGCAGCCGCAGGCCAGCCCCATCGGCTCGGGGTCGGCCACCAGACCGGCGCCGCGGACCAGGTCGGCACCGGGCGTGCGGCCGGTGAGGGCGTCGTCGGCGAGGATCACGGAGGCCGTCGTGTACGTCGTGTGCTCGGCAGGCCACTGCACCTCCTCGGGGTAGACGAGGCCGGTGAAGTAGGACCCGTCCGCCTGCCGGAGGCGCTGCGCCTCGGCGAACAGCCGGTGGGCGCGGTCGTGGTCACCCAGGGCGTCGAGGGTCAGCACCAGCTCGCAGGTCTCGGCGCCGGTGACCCAGGGATCGGTGTCGACACAGCGCACGCCGAGCCCGGGGACCACGAAGTCGTGCCAGCGCTCGGCGAGCAGCTCGTGGCCGGCCCGGCCGCGGACGGCGCCGCCGAGGACCGGGTAGTACCAGTCCATCGAGTACGTCGCCTTGTCCAGGAACCGGTCGCGGTGCTCGCGCAGCGCGTGCCCCAGCCGA
>JAHEXO010000073.1:0-6800 GCA_023252065.1 Nocardioides sp.
GTCGGCGAGGTCCACGCGAGCGAGCCTAGAGAGGATGCCCAGGAGAAGCGACGAGCCCGGCGGGACGTGGTCGTCCGCGCCGGGCTCGTGAGGCTGGCGGTGGCGGTGGGATTTGAACCCACGGTGGGCTTGCACCCACACACGCTTTCGAGGCGTGCTCCTTAGGCCGCTCGGACACGCCACCGCGGGAGAGGCTACCCGAGGCGCTGGTGGGCGAAGAAATCGTCCAGCAGGCTCGCGCACTCGGCCTCGAGCACCTCGCCGACCACCTCCGGGCGGTGGTTGAGACGTCGGTCGCGGACCACGTCCCACAGCGAGCCGACGGCGCCCGCCTTGGCGTCGTAGGCCCCGAAGACGAGACGGTCGAGCCGCGCCAGGACGACGGCGCCGGCGCACATCGTGCACGGCTCGAGGGTGACCACGAGCGCGCAGCCGTTGAGGCGCCACTCGCCGACCGCGGAGGCAGCGGCGCGGAGGGCGACCATCTCGGCGTGGCCGGTCGGGTCGCCGTCGCGCTCGCGGACGTTGTGGCCGCGCCCGATCACCTCGCCGGTCGGATCCAGCACGACGGCACCGATCGGTACGTCCGCGGACTCCAGGGCCAGGGCGGCCTCGACGAGCGCAGCGCGCATGGCGTCGTCGTACGACGTCACCACGGCGCCGCTGGACCGCTCGGGCTCGGTCACGCAGAGGTGAGGCCGACGGCTTTGTCGAACAGGGGGCCGAAGCCGGCCCTGCGAGCGACGTCGGAGAGCATCTCGTCGGGGTAGAGGTCGAAGTCGTCGAGCAGGACGGCCATGTCCATGGCGCTCATGCCCAGGTCGCCGAGGATGTCGAGGTCACCGGCAGGCACCTGGTCGTCGTCGTCCTCCGGCTCGGGGAGACCGAGCTCCTGGACGGCCGACCGGGCCAGCTCCCACTCGTCGGCGGCGGTGATGTCGCTGAGCAGGATGCGCACCGACGGGCCGGCGACGCGGACGACCACGAAGAAGTCCTCGTCGATGGCGACCAGGCCGATCGCCCCACCGTCTCCGGGGAACCTGCGCAGGGCGTGCGCCAGGCTCGGGACGTCGGTCAGCAGGGCGTGAGCCATCTCGACGACCTGCCACTCGCCCTCTTCGCGGTAGACAGCCAACGCGAAGTCGACGCCTTCGATCTGCTCGCTCATGACTACCTCCGATCCGACTGCGAGAGCAGGGACCCCTCCAGGGTGACAGAGGCCCCCTGACCTGCCAACCCTGTTCCCCCTCCGATCCCTCCACTGTGGGCGAACTCCCAGCAACCACTAGGGTTCCGAGCATGCGTACGATCGTCGTGGACCATCCGCTCGTCGCCCACAAGCTCACCGCCCTGCGCGACGTGGGCACCGACTCGGCGACCTTCCGGCGCCTGGTGGACCAGCTCGTCACGCTGCTGGCCTACGAGGCCACCCGCGACGTCCGCGTCGAGCCCTACGACATCGTCACTCCCGTGGCGCCCACGACCGGCGTTCGCCTCTCCGAGCCGCAGCCGATGGTCGTGCCGATCCTGCGCGCCGGGCTCGGCATGCTCGAGGGGATGATGAAGCTGCTGCCGACCGCGGAGGTCGGCTTCCTCGGGATGATGCGCAACGAGGAGACGCTCGAGGCGTCGACGTACGCCGAGCGGCTGCCGGAGAACCTGGCCGGCCGCCAGTGCTACGTCCTCGACCCGATGCTGGCCACGGGCGGCACGCTGGCGGCGGCGATCCGGTTCCTCACCGACCGCGGGGCCGATCACATCACCGCGATCTGCCTGCTCGTCGCCCCCGAGGGGTGTGCCCGGCTCGAGGAGGGCCTCGAGGGTCTCGACGTCCCGGTCACGGTCGTCACCGCGGCGATGGACGAGCGGCTCAACGAGAAGGGCTACATCGTCCCGGGCCTCGGCGACGCGGGCGACCGGCTGTACGGCCTGGCGCACTAGCTGCCACGCCTCGACAGGCCCCAGCCGACAAGCCCCAGCCGAGGGTCCTCACCGGTCGGTGCTCACCCGGGGAAGATCGGCACGGTCCCGGTCGCGATCAGCACCGCGAGGACGACCACCAGCAGCCCGAGGACGGCGTAGACGACCTCCTTGCTGACGGTGGTCTCCCGTGACTCCGGCTGCTCGTAGCGGTGGCCGTCGGGCCGCAGCATCGGCTCGTCGTCGTCGTGGCTCATACCTGCCCAACGACCGACCCCACGGTTGGTCACCAACCGCAGGGTCAGAGCGCCTTGACCGCGTTCAGCAGCTTGCCCATGGAGTCCTTGGCGTCGCCGAAGAGCAGCGAGGTCCTCTCATCGAAGAGCAGCTCGTTCTCGATCCCGGCGAACCCGGGGCGCATCGAGCGCTTCATGAAGATGACCTGCTTGGCCTGGTCGGCGTTGAGGATCGGCATCCCGTAGATCGGGGCGTCGGGCGTGGTCTTGGCCGCCGGGTTGACCACGTCGTTGGCTCCCACGACGAGGACCACGTCGGCGTCCTTGAAGTCGCCGTTGATCTCGTCCATCTCCCGCAGCTGCTCGTAGGGCACCTGGGCCTCGGCGAGGAGGACGTTCATGTGCCCGGGCATGCGCCCCGCGACCGGGTGGATCGCGTAGTCGACGTCGACGCCGCGGGCACTGAGCACGTCGACCAGCTCCCGCAGGGAGTGCTGGGCCTGGGCGACGGCGAGGCCGTAGCCGGGCACGATGATCACGCGGTCGGCGTAGGCCAGCATGATCGCGGCGTCCTCGGGCGTGACGCTCCTGACCGGCCGGTCGCTGGCCTGGCCACCACCGAGGGTGGAGCCGCCCTTGAGCGCCCCGAACAGGATGTTGGTCACCGACCGACCCATGGCGCGAGCCATCAGCAGGGTCAGGAACGTTCCGGACGAGCCGACGAGCGTGCCGGCCACCAGGAGCAGGACGTTGGACAGCACGTAGCCGCTGGCCGCGACGGTCAGGCCGGTGAACGCGTTCAGGAGCGAGATCACGATCGGTACGTCGGCACCGCCGACCGGCAGCACGAGAAGCACGCCGACCAGCAGCCCGAGCAGCCCGAGCACGATCCCGACCCACATCCGTGGGTCGTTGACCAGCATCACCGCCAGCGCGAGGGACCCGAGGATGGCGGCGCCGAAGATGATCGGCAGGCCGGGGAAGACCACCGGCCGCGAGGTCATCAGCTCCTGGAGCTTGCCGAAGGTGATCAGGGAGCCGGCGAAGGACACCGCGCCGACGAAGATCGTGAACCCCGTCGCAGCGAGGTTGAACCACGAGTCGTGACCACCGGCGTCGATCACCTGGTTGAGCTCCAGCAGCGCGACGAGCGCGGCTGCGCCACCACCGACGCCGTTGAACAGCGCCACCATCTGCGGCATCTGCGTCATCTGCACCGTGCGCGCGCCGTAGACGCCGACGACGGTGCCGATCGCGATCGCGCCGATGATCAGCGGGACGTGGCGCAGGTGGAGCTCGGGCCAGAAGAACGGCATCAGGCAGGCGACGACGGCCGCGGCCGCGCCGATCAGGTTGCCGTTGCGGGCCGTCTTGGGACCGGAGAGGCCCTTGAGGGCCAGGATGAAGCAGACACCACAGGCCAGGAAGACCAGCTGGATCCAGGTCGGCATCAGACGGTCCCGTCCTTCTGCCCGTCCTGGAGCGCCTTGGCCGGCGCCTTCTTGCGCGTGAACATCTGCAGCATCCGGTCGGTGACCACGAAGCCACCGACCATGTTGACCGCTGCGAGCACGACCGCGACCAGGCCGACGACCACCGCGATCGTGTTGTCGGTCGTGCCGGTCACGATGATCGCGCCGAGCAGGATGATCCCGTGGATGGCGTTGGCGCCAGACATCAACGGCGTGTGCAGCGTCGAGGACACCTTCGAGATCACCTCGATCCCGACGAAGACGCTGAGCACGAAGATCGTCAGCCAGACGACTCCGGTGTCGAGGGTCACTGGTCGGCCTCCTGGTCATAAGGCTGGTCGTAGGGCAGGTCGAGCTGTTCGTCGGGGGTGGCCGCCGTCGGTGGTTCCGGCGGTACGACGTTCTCGGGGGCG
Organism: Nocardioides sp.; assembly: GCA_023252065.1. Next base: position 4,042 of record JAHEXO010000073.1, read on the forward strand.
GCGTCCGCGGGCTCGGCGGCCGTCTCCGCAGGCGCCTCGGCGGGAGCGCCCTCGATCGCCTCGCGCGTGGGTTGGTGGACGATCGCGCCACCCTGGGTGACGCAGCTCCCGGAGAGGATCTCGTCGGCGTAGTCGGGCGCGAAGACGGCCTGGCCGTCGTCGTCCTTGCCGGTCATCAAGGTGACCAGGTTGACGACGTTCTGGGCGTACAGCTTGGACGCCGGGCCGGGCATCTGGCTCGGCACGTTGCGCCCGCCCCAGACCTGGGCGTTGCCGATGCGGACCACCTCGCCGGCGACCGAGCCCTCGACGTTGCCGCCGCTCTCCGCAGCCAGGTCGACCACGACCGAGCCTGGCTTCATCTGCTCGACCATCTCGCGGGTCACCAGCATCGGCGCCGGACGACCCGGAACTGCCGCGGTGGTGATCAGCGCATCGGCCTTGGCGATGAACGGGGTGAGCAGCTCACGCTGGCGGGCCGCGCGGTCCTCGGTCATCTCGCGGGCATAGCCGCCAGACCCTTCGAGGGTGTCGAGGTCGAGGTCGATGGACTTGGCACCCATCGACCGGATCTCCTCGGCGGCGGCGGCCCGTACGTCGTAGGCCCGGACGATCGCGCCGAGCCGCTTGGCCGTCGCGATCGCCTGCAGGCCGGCGACCCCGGCCCCGAGGACGACGACCTCGGCGGCCTGGACGGTGCCGGCCGCGGTCATGTTGATGGGGAAGAACCGGCGCAGCATCCCGGCCGCGACGATCGCGCAGCGGTAGCCGCTGACCAGGGCCTGGGAGCTCAGCGCGTCCATGGACTGGGCGCGCGAGATGCGGGGGATCAGCTCCACGGCATGGGCGGTGACGCCCGCGTCGCGCAGCTCGACGACCGTCGCCTGCTCGGTCATCGTCGGCAGGAACGAGATCGTCGTCGCCCCCCGATGGAGCCGACGGATGTTGGCGGCGTCGAGCGGTTGCACCGACACGACGAGCTCGGCCGTCTCGAGGGCGCTCGCGTCGAGCGTCGCGCCTGCCTCGGCGTACTCCTCATCGGTGATCAGCGCGTGTCTGCCCGCGCCGGGCTCGACTGCCACGTCGTACCCGAGTCCGGTGAGCTTGCCGACCAGGTCGGGCACCATCGCGACCCGAGCCTCGCCCTCGCGGGTCTCCTTCGCGACTGCGATCCTCATGCGGCGCCTCCGCGGTCGGGGTCGGCGGGGGAACGACGCGGGACGGCTGGAGCTGGTCGTGGGGAAAACGTCACGGCCCCGAACCTAGGGCACGACCCCCACGCGACACACGGGTCTCTGGTCCTTCCGTGTGGTGATCTCCGCAGCACCCGCTCCGGTAGTCCGTGACGATCGTCAGCCCGACCCACGCTCAGGGTGCCTGACGTTTGTCACGGACTACCGGGAGAGGGGGAAGGTGTCGAGCAGCTCGTGGCGGGGGCGCCCGCGGGGGCCCTCGCCGAGGTACGACGCCACGAGGGCGAGGTGGGAGACGGTCCAGGCCGGACCGCGGTAGGTGTCCAGCAGCCGGACCCAGCTGGTCACGTCGTCGGGGTGGCCGAGCCGAGCCAGGGTCAGGTGGGGGCGGAACCGCTGCCCGTCGACCGGTACGCCGGCCCGGTTGGCGGCCGCCCGGGCTCCGGTGGCCGCCCGGGAGAGCTCGGTGCGGCCCGCCTCGTCGAGGTCGAGCCCGGCCCAGAGCACCTTGGCGCGGGTCACATTCGGGAACGCGCCGCCGCCGGCCACCGCGGTCTCGAAGGCGGTACGACGCGTGGCCGCCCGCCCCAGCCGCTCGACGAGGTCGTCGAGCTTCCGGTCGGGCACGTCGGCGAGGAAGGCCAGCGTCACGTGCAGGTGCTCGGCCGGCGCCCAGCGGAACGGCCCGGCAGCACGGCGTACCTCCAGAAAGGCGTCGAGGTGCTCGATCGTCTCGGGGGGCGGGGTCACCGCGACGAACATCCGAGTCATCGGCCGGCCCGCACAAGGGACGCGCTCAGATGTGGGTCCCGACCAGGGCACCCACGGCGTAGGTGACGCCCATGGCGATCAGGCCGCCGCCGACGTTGCGCAGCACAGCCTTGCGCCACGGGCTGTAGCCGAGCCGGGCACTGACGACGCCGGCCACCGCCAGCGCGATCGCGACGGTGACCACGGTCGCCCAGATGCGCACGTGGACAGGGCTCAGCGTGATCACCAGCAACGGCAGCAGCGCGCCGACGGTGAAGGCGACCATCGAGGCGAACGCCGCGTGCCACGGGTTGGTCAGGTTGTCCGGGTCGATGCCGAACTCGATGTCGGCGTGCGCGGCCAGCGCGTCGTGGGCGGTCAGCTCCTGGGCGACCTTCTTGGCGGTCTCGCGGCTGAGGCCCTTGCGCTCGTACATCTTGGCCAGCTCGCGCTGCTCGGTCTCCGGCATCTTCGCCAGCTCCTCGGCCTCGAGAGCCAGCATCGACTTCTCGGAGTCCTTCTGGGTGCTCACCGAGACGTACTCACCGGTCCCCATGCTCAGCGCGCCGGCGACCAGTCCGGCGATGCCCGCGACGAGCACGGGCGTCCGCTCGGACGTCGCACCCGCCACGCCCATCACGATGCCGGCCGTCGAGACGATGCCGTCGTTGGCGCCGAGGACGCCGGCCCGCAGCCAGTTGAGGCGGTTGCCGACGTCGTCGCCGATCTCCTCGTGCCAGTGCTGGGGGTTCTGGTCGGTCCCGATCTCCATGCTCACCCCTCGATCCTCCTCAGGGGTGCCGACACCTGCAAGCC
>JAHEXO010000073.1:6810-8001 GCA_023252065.1 Nocardioides sp.
CCGCCGAGCTTGCTCAGGTCGATCACCTGGTCGGACGCCGGCGCCTGGATCGTGACCGACTTGTCGAAGTCGCTGAACGTGATGGTGGCCGGCTGGTCACTCTGGTTCACCTGCATCTGGAGGATGTAGTGCGGGTCGTCGGTCGCCACCCAGGCGGTGACGGGCTTCCCGCTGCTGTCCTTGCCGCTGAGCTTGACGGCGTCCTGACCACCGACCGAGTCCGAGGTGGCGCTCGTCGGTGCGTTGCTGGGGTCGGAGCCGGTCGAGCCGATCCCGTCGAGGAGCTGGTTGAGGTTGCAGGCCGCATCGAGCCCGCTCGCCGAGGGGATCACAACCCACTTGTCGCCGACCACGGCCTCGATCTGCGCCGCCTGGCCGGGCGCCTGGCTCTCCCAGAACGACTTGTCCGGCTTCATGTACGCCTGGCCACCGCTCGAGACCAGCTGCGCAGAGCCGTCGGCGACGGTGATCGTGCCCTGGCAGTCGCCGGAGGTCGTGATCTGCATGTCGACGCCGATCTTCTGCCCGCTCGTGGTCAGGTCGCCCTGCATCCGTAGCGACGTGAGGTCCTTCATGTCGGCGGCGGCTGCCTTGGCGATGTCCTTCGGCGGCTGGTTGGCGAAGTCGTTGCCGCCACCGCCGCAGCCCGCCAGCAGCACCACGGCTGCGGCCAGGACGCCGGCGGTCCTCGTCGTCGTCACGTTCTCGCTCCTCCTTCCCGCCCGAGCGCTCTCGAGCGGAGGGTCCATCCCACCACGGCCGTCGCGGCGCGCGCAGGCGGTCCGTCGAAGGTGGACGGCGCGGCTCCCTGCCTACTCTTGGGTCCATGGAGATCCGGGCAGCCCGGCGCGGGGTGCTGCTGGGCGGCGTGGCCGGCGTCGTGGCCGCGTGCGCGCCCGACAACGCATCATTGCCGCAGGACAGCCCCGCTCCCCCGGTGTCGCCGGGCTCGACGAGATCGGCCCACCTCAGCGGCGCTTCGGCGGGCGGACCGACCGCCTCCGACTGGCGCAGTCTCGCCCAGCACGTCCAGGGCTCGCTCGCCCGCCCCGGCTCGTCGTCGTACGGCGACGTGCGGCTCACCCAGAACCCTCGCTACGACGGCGCCCGTCCGCTCGCCGTGCTCTCGGTGGCGGGGGCCTCCGACGTTGCGACCGCGTTCGCCTTCGCGCAGCAGCACGGCATCAAGGT
>JAHEXO010000074.1 GCA_023252065.1 Nocardioides sp.
GACGGTCGCTCCGGCCACGACCCAGCGTCCGGCGCACCAGGTGGCGTCCCGAGGCATCGCCCGTGAGCCTGCCGGCGCCGGCAGCTCGGCCGGCGTCCATCGGAGGGTCGGACCCGGCGTTCCGTGGTCGCCGCAGCCGGCCAGGGACGTCACCGCCAGAGCGGCCGCCAGGGCAGACCCGAGCGCGCGTACGGCGAGCCCCGGCGTCCTCACCCGGCTCACGCTAGCCGCGCTCGGGCCGGCGGACCGGGTAGGCGGACCGGGTAGGCGAGACTGTGCCCCGTGCAGGGGATCGCGTCGTACGCCGGCTTCGGGGCCGGCCTGCTCGCGGTCACCGGCCTCACTGTGCTGGCCGCGCGGCTCGGCAGGATCGGGCTGGGGTGGTTCCCCCTCGTCGTGGTGGTCCGCGCAGCCGTGCAGCTGAGCGTGGTCGCGCTGCTGCTGAAGGGAATCCTGTCCTACCCGAGCACGGTCGTGGCGTTCATCGTGCTGATGCTCACCACCGCCTCGTGGACCTCCGCCCGCCGCACCTCCGAGCTCTGGCACGGCCGCCGGATCGCTGTGACGGGTGTGCTCACCGGGGCCCTGAGCGCCCTCGTCGTGGTCTTCGCGCTGGGCCTGGTCCAGCTCGAGGTGCGCAACCTGGTCGCCGTGGCCGGGATCATCATCGGCAACTCGATGAGCGCCGCCACCCTGTCCGGCCGCAACTTCCGGCGTGCGTCCCGAGCGCGCCGTGACGAGGTGGAGGCGTGGCTGTCGCTGGGCGCCACGGCGAGCCAGGCCCACGAGGAGATCGGTCACGAGTCGGTCCGCGAGTCGCTCCTGCCCACCCTCGACCAGACGAAGTCCACCGGCTTGGTCACCCTGCCCGGAGCCTTCGTCGGAGCGCTGTTCGGTGGCGCGTCACCGGTCGTCGCCGCCCAGTTCCAGCTGGTCGTGCTGGCCGGCGTCGCGCTGGCGATGGTGCTGACCGGGATCGTGGTGACCCGCATGGCCGGGCACACGCCGTACGTCGTCGAGGGTTAGGCGCATGCCTGTCGGGAGACGGGGCACGGGCCCGGCATGGGTGCCGTCCTCGTACCAGTCGTTCTGATCGCGATCGTGCTCGTGCTCGGGGTCCTCGCGCTGCGCGCCTTCACCGGGCGGGAGGTCGACCACGGCGACGAGCTCCAGCTCGACCACCGGCACAGCGTGCGCTACCAGGTGCCGCCGGGCCAGGACCCGGCCGCCGTGCTGCACCACCTGCAGTCCGAGGGGTACGACGTCTCGCCGGACTCCGCGCCCGGTCCGTCGTCGCCGATCCTCATCATCGGGACGCAGGACGCGACCATCGTCGACCGGGAGTACCTCCGGCGCACGATCGTCGCCTTCGACGAGACGAACGTGAACCCCGAGGAGAGCGGCCCGGTGGTCGACCGGCCGCCCATCCGGTTCCTCGACGAGCAGGACGCGTGACCCTGCGGGATCCGACGGGCAGGGTTCAGACCGGAGCGGGCTCCCGGGCCTGGGCGAACTCGCAGAACGCGGCGTAGGCCCGCGGCCCGTAGATGGTGGCGGGGCCACCCTTCATCAAGAAGGTGACGCCGATCGCCTCGGCGGCCTCCTGGCACGAGGCACCCGCCTTCGCGGCGGCCTCGGCGTGCGAGGCGATGCAGCCGTCGCAGCCCTCGACCACGCCGATCGCGAGCGCGATCAGCTCCTTGGTCCGGGCGTCGAGCGCGCCCTCGGCAAAGGAGGCGTGATGCAGCTCGCGGAACCCCTTGTAGACGTCGGGGATGGCCCGGCGCAGCTCGCGGTGCAGCGGGGACAGCTCCTCGAGCACGGCACGGCCGTGACCATGAGCGGACATCTCGGTCTCCTTCTCTCGAGGTCCTCTGCAGCTTCGATCGCATCCGACCGGTCAGTCGCTGCCCTGCCCCTCCTCGGACTCGTCGAGCTGGAGCCGGAAGAAGCGGCCGGTCACGGTCTCCGGGACCAGCTCCACCACGTCGTACTTGAGCGTCGGGACCCAGGGGTGCAGCGGCAGGGACTCCACCCGGTGCTCCTCGTCCTCCTCGAGCTGGCGCAGGTGGCCGCGCGCGACCACCGACCAGGCGGTGTGGTCGTCGTGCCAGTCGATCTCGAGCGCTACCGCGGAGTGCATCGCGGCGGCGAGCAGCTTGTTGCCGGACGCCGTCCGGAACAGCATCGCGCGCTCGTCGCAGACGTAGTTGATCGGGACGATGTGCACCTCGTCGACCAGGCGGTAGGCGAGCCTGCCGAACTCCTCGGCCTCGAGCAGCTCCCAGCACTCGTCGTCGCTGAGGGTGGTGACCGGGTCTTGGTCTGTGCTGGAGGTCATGGCTGCTCCCGATGAAGCGCGGGCCCTCCGCTGTCGGAGGGGTTGTCTCGACCGTACGGCGCGTGCTCGCGGGCCGCTCAGGGCCATTGGTCCCCGAGCCCTGGTCCGGTCGTCCGCCCCATCCGTCGGCGGGCACGGACCTCGGCGGACAAGCGGGAGCCAGCGGCGACTCACCCTGGGCGGGTGACGCTTCGCCGGGCCGCTGTGGCCGAGGCTGGGCCCATGCACCAGACCCTGCGTCCGACCGCTCGGGCCCCGCGATGAGCGGGATCGACTGGGCAGCCCTCATCGCGGGACTGCTGGCGATCGGCACCTTCGTGGTCAAGGTGGTCGCGCTGGGCGTGATCCCCCGCAACCGCAAGCCGTCGGCCGGGCTCGCCTGGCTGATGCTCGTGCTGCTGTCGGTCCCGCTCGGACTGATCGGCTTCGCGCTCTTCGGCCGTACCTCGGTCGGCTCGAAGCGGCGGCTGCAGCAGGAAGCGGCCAACCGCGAGATCGGGGCGCGGACCGCTGACGTGCCCGACATGCCCGCCGGCCTGGTCGGCCCGCCGTACCTCGCGACCTCGGTGCGCCTCAACCGCGCCCTCGGCGCGCTGCCGATGATCGGCGGCAACACCATCGAGTACCTGCCCGACTACAACGCGACCATGGGGATCATGGCCGACGCGGTGCGGGCCGCCGAACGCTACGTGCTCGTGGAGTTCTACATCTCGGCCTGGGACGACGTCACCGACCCGGTCCTCACCGCGATGGCCGAGGCCGCTGAGCGCGGGGTGGAGGTGCAGTTCCTCTTCGACCACCTCGGCTCGCGCGGGATCCCGGGCTACAAGGACTTCGTCAAGCGCCTCGACGAGACCAAGATCGCCTGGTATCCGATGCTTCCGCTTCACCCCCTCAAGGGCACCTGGCGCCGACCCGACCTGCGCAACCACCGCAAGCTGCTCGTCGTCGACGGGCTCGTGGGCTTCATGGGGTCGCTCAACCTGATCGAGGCCGGCTACAACAAGCCGAAGAACCACGAGTCGGGCCGGCACTGGGTCGACCTGATGATGCGCGTCGAGGGTCCGACCGTCACTGCCCTCGAGTCGGTCTTCGCGGTGGACTGGGAGAAGGAGTCCGGCGACCTGCGCGAGGTCCGCCCCCACGCCCGAACCGAGGCGGCCCTGAGCGCCGAGGGCGTGTGCGCACAGGTCCTCCCGTCCGGGCCGGGTTTCGCGATGGAGAACAACCTGCGCCTCTTCAACACCCTCATCTACGGCGCCCAGCGTCGGCTCTCCCTGACCAGCCCCTACTTCGTGCCCGACGAGTCGCTGCTCTACGCCGTCACCACAGCCGCCCAGCGGGGGGTCGACGTCGAGCTGTTCGTCAGCGAGGAGTCCGACCAGTTCATGGTGGGTCACGCCCAGGCGTCGTACTACCGCGCACTCCTGGAGGCCGGCATCAAGATCTGGCTCTACCCCGCGCCGGCGATCCTGCACTCCAAGCACTTCACCGTCGACGACGACGTCGCGGTGATCGGGTCCAGCAACATGGACCTGCGGAGCTTCGGGCTCAACTACGAGATCATCACGATGCTCGTCGGTGGTGACGCCGTCCCCCGGCTGCGTGAGATCGAGGACTCCTACCGCGCCGTATGCCGGCAGCTCACGATGGAGGAGTGGGGCGGGCGCTCCAACGGTGCCACGTACGTCGACACCGTGATGCGACTGACCTCCGCCCTTCAATGACGGTCGCTCGAGGCGCACCCTCCATCACCCGGCACGGGTGATGGAGACCCGCCCGCGATGGAGCACAGTCACACCATGCCGCCACCAGGAGGGCAGCCGTCCGCCGCGGTCGTCCAGATCACCTGCGACAGCGTGCTGCCCGCAGGCGAGCGGGCGGAGTTCGATGGCTGGGACGTCCGGACGAGTGGAGGTACGACGGTGCTCACCGCGCGCGGTGTCGACCAGGCCGCCCTGCACGGCGCACTCGACCGTCTCTCCCGGCTGGGCCTGCACGTCGTGGAGGTCAGCCGCCGGCCCAAGGGCAGGTCATGACCCGCATCCAGATCCGGGTGGTGGGTGACCTCGGTGGCTACGGCCGGTCGCTCTTCGAGGGGTTCACCTCGATGGTCGAGCCCGTCACCACGACCCTGGTGGGCGACGTGGCCGACGACGTGGAGCTGGCCGCTCTGCGCCACCGGATCCGCGACGCCGGGCTGGAGCTGGTGAGCATCCGGGAGCTCTCCGACGACCTGGACGCCGACGCGGAGGCGGAGCCGCCCGCCGACGAGACCGAGTCCTGACCGCGCGTCGCGGTCGTCAGCGCTCGATCTGCCCGGCCCCGGCCATCACGGCCTCACGCCGGCTGCTCACCCCGAGCTTGCGGTAGAGCGACTTCAGGTGGACCTTCACGGTGTTCACCGAGACGAAGAGCTCGGTCGCGATCTCCTCGTTGCTCATCATGCTGGGCAGCAGCTGGAGCACCGCCAGCTCACGGTCGGTGAGCGACTCGATCGGCCGGTGACCGTAGCTGTCGTCGAGGTCGAGCATCGCGTTGACCACGTCGACGTGGGGCGCCCCGCTGAGGCGGTAGCGCCGGAGCAGCGGGAGCAACCGGATCCGGTTGCGGTAGAACGGCCGCAGGTAGTCCTCCGGCACTCCTTGGGCAAGGGCGTCGATGAGGCACTGCAAGGCCTTCGCGTCGCGACGCGCTTCGTCATTGGCCTGGGCGCAGATCACCAGCGCCTGCACCGACCGCAGCCCACCGTCGAGGTAGTCGACCAGGGGCTCCACCTCGGCCAGGGCCTCCTCGGGCCGTCCCTCGTCGACGAGCGCCTGTCCGCGCACGATCCTGGCCGCCGGGGCTGCCGGCTCCGCCTCCAGCAGCCTACGGGCCTCGGCCGGTCGACCGCCCGCCAGCTCGAGCTCGGCGGCCACGAGCAGCGTCCACGCGGCGAGGAACCCGTTGGGCGGCAGGTCGGCCTGGAGGCGGCGTACGTCGGCAAGGATGTCGCGGGCCCGGGTGTCGCGGCCGTCCTCGGCGAAGAACCGCGCGGTGGCCAGCCAGCGGCAGACGTCGAGCAGCTCGTCGGGACGCCGCTCGAGCATGTGAGCAGCCTCGTCGAGGGCGGCCGCACACGCCTCGCGCTCGCTGCGCTGGAGACGGACCAGGGCGAGGGCCAGCCAGGCGCTCGTGGACTGGACGTCGTCGGACCACCCGGCGGCCCGGCCGAGGCCGAGAGACTCCTCGGCCAGCTCGCCGGCTTCACGGATCTGTGCCCCCATGGCCAGCACGAGCGACAGATAGGCGCGGGCCAGGATGCCGCTGTCCACCGGGTCGGGTCGGTCTGAGGGCGAAGCGGCCACCGCTCGCCGGAGGTGCTCCTCGGCGGCCTCGAAGTCGCCCAGCCACACCAGGCTCTTGCCGAGCAGGGTGTCGGCGTGGGTGGCGTAGGCCGGCAGCGCCGGTATCGCGCGCACCGGGTCGACCTGGACGGCCAGGGCCGCGGTGAGCTCGCCGGCCCGGCGGCTCTCCTTGGCCGCGACGTCGACGTGGTAGAGCGCACGGGCCGCGCTCGCCCGCACCAGCGCCAGCACCGCGCCGACCAGCGTCGCGTCGGAGCCCCCGAGCTCGCCGCTCAGTGCCTCGGCCAGCTCCAGCTGCTCGGCGAGACGGGTCGAGCGACCTTCGTCGTGGAGGGCCAGCACCCGAGCGGTCGCGACCCACGGGTCACCGCCGCCCACGTCGTCGGGGATCTCGGCGAGCAGCGCGCGGACCGAGCGGCCGGCGTGCCCGAAGGCGATCGGGCCCGCGTGAGTGACCGCGAGCCGGCCGACGAACGTCCACTCGCGCGCGGCCAGCGCGTGCCGCAGCGCCTCCTCGTACTCCCCGGTGTCGGCCAGCCACTCGGCGGCGGCGACGTGGAGCCGCGGCACCAGCTCGGGATCCTCGACCGAGAGACGGTGGCGGCAGAGGTCCTGGACGAGCCGGTGGTAGCGGTACCACTGCTGGTGCTCGTCGAGTGGGACCAGGGGTACGCCGTCGCGCTCCAGCCGCTCCAGTGCCGCGGCGCCTCCCGTCGTACCGGTGAGGTGCTCAGCCAGGGCTCCGTCGACCCGCTCGACCACGCTGGTCAGCAGCAAGAACCGGCGCAGCTCGTCGGGCACCCGGTCGAGGACCTCCGCCACGAGGTAGTCCGCGACCGCGCGGTTGTCGCCGGCGAACGCGGCGACCGCCGCGGCACGCTCGGAGCCGTCGCGCCCCTGGAGGGACAGCGCGGCCAGCCGGAGCCCGACGGCCCACCCCTCGGTGCGCTCGAGCAGCAGATCGACCTCGCCGTCGTCGAGCGCTACCCGGTGCTGCGCGAGCAGGTCGACGGCCTCGTCGCGGTCGAAGGCGAGCTCGGCCTGGCGGATCTCGGCGAGCTCGCCGGACACGCGGAGGCGGTGCAGCGACAGGGCGGGGTCGGACCGCGAGATGAGGACGACTCGGACCGTGTCGGGCAGCATCCGGAGCAGGAGGTCGATGCTGCGCAGCGACTCACGGTCCTGCACCTCGTGGAGGTCCTCGAGCACCAGCACGACCGGGGTGTGGTCCTGCAGGAAGCTCGACAGCAGTCGCGCGATGTAGTCCTCGTCGGCGTCGGCCGGAGCGCGCAGGTCGGCGGGCGGTCCGTCGGTGGCTCGGGAGAGCGCGGTGGTGACCAGCGACCAGAGTCGCTGGGGGTCGTTGCAGTCGGGCCCGAGCGCCACCCAGGCCACGCGGACCGGCCGGCCCCGGACCGAGTCCACCCAGGCGGTGACGAGCTGGGTCTTCCCCGAGCCGGGTCCCGCGCACACGAGCGTGACGGCGTGCGTGGTGCCCTGGTCGAGCAGCGACAGCAGATCCGGCCGGGCGAGGGTCCGGACGTTGGGGCGGGGCGCCGTCGTCCGGGTGTGCAGCAGGGTCGTCTCGCCTTGCTCCGGAGCCGCGGCCGACGGCTCGATGGTCAACGAACCCCCTCCGACCTTGCGCGCGGCCTCATGCTACCCGCGCACCCGCTCAGCGCCGAAGATCGTCACTGCGTGAGCGGAAGGGGTCTCGCTTCAGGGATCGCCGAGCCCGGGGGTCGGGCGCTCCAACTTGGTTGCCCTGGGCAACGATCCGCTAGAGTCGGGGCGCCCGCCTCGACCGCTGCCCGCAGGAGATCTCGTGACGTCCGCCCGCGCCGTTCCGGCCCACCCCACCATCGCGGTCGTCGCCCTGTGCTTCGGCGGCCTCACCGCGGCGCTCACGCAGACGATGGTCATCCCGATCCAGAGCGAGCTGCCACAGCTGCTGTCGACCTCGGCGTCCAACGCCGGCTGGGTGATCACCGCGACACTGCTGGCCGCCGCCGTCTCGATGCCGGTGGCAGGCCGGCTCGCAGACCTCTACGGCAAGCAGCGGGTGCTCGTCGTCAACGCCGCACTGCTCGTCGTCGGGTCCGTGGTGTGCGCCCTGTCGAGCACGATCGTGCCGATGCTGGCGGGACGGGCCCTGCAGGGCTTCGCGATGGGCTTCATCCCGGTCGGCATCTCGCTGATGCGCGAGTTCACGCCGCCCCACATGACCTCGACCGCGATCGCGGCGATGAGTGCCACGCTCGGGGTGGGCGGCGCGATCGGCTTGCCCCTGGCGGCCTGGATCGCCGA
>JAHEXO010000075.1 GCA_023252065.1 Nocardioides sp.
AGCGCCCCTCGGGCGATACCGCCCGGACCGGCTCGACCCGCGTGCGGGCGGCGAGCAACGACGACGAGCAGCACCTCGAGAACTTCGTGTCGACGCGCGAGGGGGTTGAGGGCTACGTCGAGCCGCGCACCGCGGTCAACGACGTGACCTTGCTGCTGGTCGCCTGGGACGGCGAGTACACCCGCCGGCGGGTCCCGTCGGACGACTGGGCCTACAAGTTCTGCAAGCGACACGGGATCAGGGCCTACGAGGCCGGGGTGGTCGGCATCCCGCAGCACATGCGCGACTACATCAAGCGTCAGAAGGCTCGTCAGGAGCGGGGCGAGAGCTGATCGCGCGCAGGTAGTCGACCAGCGTCGTCACCGTGAAACCGGTCGCACCGGTCGGGTTGTAGCCGGCGGTGGCGGCCGTCTGGAAGGCCGGCCCGGCGATGTCGAGGTGCCCCCACGGGAGGCCGCCGGTGAACTCCCGGAGGAACGCCGCCGCCATCAGGCCGCCGCCCCAGCGGGTCCAGTCGTGCTGGGCGATGTCGGCGATCTTGCTGCCGTGGACGCGCTCCACCACGTCGGGCGGGATCGGCATCGGCCAGTGCCGCTCGCCGGACTCACGCCCTGCCTCGACCACGCCCGCGACGACCTCGTCGTCGCCGAAGACCGCGCCGAGCTTGGTGCCGAGCGCCACCGTCATGTGGCCGGTGAGGGTGGCGACGTCGATCACCACGTCCGGCTTCTGCTCGACGGCACGGCCGAGCCCGTCGGCGAGCACCAGCCGCCCCTCGGCGTCGGTGTTGAGCACCTCGACGGTCTGACCGTCGTACGTCGTCAGGACGTCGCCGGGCCGCATCGCGCTGCCGGAGACCATGTTCTCGGCGAGACAGGCGAAGGTCGACACCTTCACCGGGAGCCCGAGCCGGGCGACGGCCAGGGTGGCCCGGACGACGGCCGCGGCCCCCGCCATGTCGCACTTCATGGTCTCCATGGAGCTGCCCGGCTTGATGGTCAGGCCGCCGGAGTCGAAGGTGATCCCCTTGCCGACCAGCGCGACGTGGGCGACCGGGTCGGCGGGGGAGTAGGTCAGCTCCACCAGCCGGGGGGGTGCGCTCGAGCCGCCGCCGACGGCCAGCAGACCGCCGCAGCCGAGATCGGCGAGCTTCTCGTGGTCGAGCACCGTCACCTTGGTCTTCGCCGTCTTGGCCGCCTTGACGGCGGCCACCATCTCGTCGGCCAGCACCGGCGGGGTCAGGTCACCGGGCGGGGTGTTGACCCAGTCGCGGGTGGCGTTGACGGCCTCGGCGACGACCTGGGCCTCCTCGAATGCGGTGGTGGCCTCGCCGCGGCGCGCGACCGGGCTGAGCACGGTGACCGTGCCGGCCCGCTTGTCCTTGTCCTGGGGCTTGGAGAGGTAACGGGTGTAGGTGTAGCCACCGAGCAGGTAGCCCTCGATCACGTTGCGGACCAGGCCGGGGTCGCCGGCCGGCAGGGCGAGGGCGACCGACGCCGCGTTGGCGGTCGACCGGCTCGCCACCCCGGCCGCACGTCGTACGGCGAGGAGCTCGGCCGCGCGGTCGTCGGCCTTCGGGCCCAGCCCGACCACCACCAGCAGCGGCGACGCGATCTTGCCCGAGGTGGGGACGCGGGCGACCTCGCCGGCCTTGCCGGTGAAGCCGAGCGTGCTGAGGAGTGGCCGGAATCCCCGGCCGAACCCGTCGGCGACGTCCTCACCGCCGTCGGCCAGGACCACGCCCTGCGCGGAGGAGTGTGCTCCGACGACCACGGCGTCGGCCCGGGTCTTGGCAGGACTGGCGCCGCGCAGGTGGTAGGAAGTCACCGGGGCAGGATAGTCAGGCCGAAGGCGCCGTGTGTGCCGCTGCCGGACGGCTCGTCCGGTGTAGGTTCGCGATCATGGGAGAGGACACCTCCGGAGCGTCGCTCCTGCAGTCGCCACTGCACGACCGACACGCAGCCCTGGGCGCCAAGTTCGCGGAGTTCGGCGGCTGGTCGATGCCCCTCGAATACCCCACCGGCGTCGTCAAGGAGCACACGGCGGTCCGGGAGTCCGTCGGCATCTTCGACGTCAGCCACCTGGGCAAGCTGCTCGTCACCGGCCCCGGCGCCGCGACGTACGCCAACGCGACGCTGAGCAACGACCTCGCCAAGATCCGGCCCGGCAAGGCGCAGTACACGCTGTGCTGCGACGCCGAGACCGGTGGCGTGGTCGACGACCTGATCGCCTACTGGCACGACGACCAGCACGTGCTGCTGGTGCCCAACGCCGCAAACTCGGCCGAGGTCTGCCGGCGCCTGCTCGCGGAGGCGCCGGAGGGCGTCAAGGTGCTCGACCACCACACGCAGTACGCCGTGCTGGCGGTGCAGGGCACGAAGTCCGACGAGGTCCTCGAGGCGATCGGCTTCCCGACCGGGCACGACTACATGTCGTTCACCGAGGCCGAGTTCCAGGACACCGGGGTCGTGGTGTGCCGCACGGGCTACACCGGCGAGCGTGGCTACGAGCTGATCGCGCTCAACGAGGTCGCCGGCGAGCTGTGGGACCGGCTGCTCGCGGCCGGGGAGCCCTTCGGGATGCTGCCGTGTGGGCTCGGCGCCCGCGACACGCTGCGCACCGAGATGGGCTACCCCCTGCACGGCCAGGACATCACCATCGACGTCACCCCCAACGAGGCCGGCCTCGGCTGGGCCGTCGGCTGGAAGAAGGACACTTTCTGGGGCCGCGCCCCGATCGTCGCGGAGAAGGAGGCCGGGCCCAAGCGCACCCTGCGCGGCCTGCTCGCCGTCGAGCGCGGCATCCCCCGACCGGGGATGACGGTCAGCCTGGTCTCCGACGTACCGCTGTGCGAGATCACGTCCGGCACGTTCTCCCCGACGCTGAAGAAGGGGATCGGGCTCGCGCTCGTGCCGACGTTCGTCGACCCCGACGCCGAGCTGGCCGTCCAGATCCGCACCCGGCGCGAGGTGTTCGTGTCCACCAAGCTGCCCTTCGTCGACACCTCGGTCCGCGAGTCATGAACCTGCCCGAGCAGCCCGCCACCTTCCGCGCGCCCTCGCCCGCCGAGCGGCCGTGGTGGTGGAAGCTCCTCGACGGCTCCGGCGGCGACGCGCGGGTTCCGGAGGAGTACGCCAGCCAGCGCTTCGCCTCCCAGGCCGACGCCGAGTCGTGGGTCGGGGAGGTCTGGGCCGAGCTCGCGACGGCCGGTGTCGACGCGGTCACCCTCTTCGAGCACGACCGCGAGGTCTACGGCCCGATGTCCCTGTCCGCCTGAGGCCGGCGCCCGGTCGCTCCGCGCGGCTGGCACCGGTGGGTAGCGTCGCTCCATGCGTGAGTTCCGCCAGGTCGACGTCTTCTCCTCCGAGCCGCTGCGGGGCAACCCGGTGGCGGTGGTGCACGACGCGCAGGGACTGAGCGACGACGAGATGGGGCGCTTCGCGCACTGGACCAACCTGTCGGAGACGACGTTCATGTTGCCGCCGACCGAACCGGCCGCCGACTACCGGCTGCGCATCTTCACACCGGGCACCGAGCTTCCGTTCGCGGGCCATCCGACGCTCGGCAGCGCCCATGCGTGGCTCGAGGCCGGGGGAGCTCCGCGCGCCGACGGCGAGGTGGTGCAGGAGTGCGGGGCCGGGCTCGTCCGGATCCGGCGCGGGGAGCGGCTGGCCTTTGCGGCACCGCCCCTGGTGCGGTCCGGGCCGGTCGCCGAGGCCGACCGGGCGGCGATCGTGCGCGCCCTCGCGATCCGCGACGACGACGTGGTAGACCTCGCGTGGGTCGACAACGGGCCGGGCTGGGTCGGGGTGCTGCTCCGCGACGCCGAGGCGGTGCTCGCGGTCGAGCCCGACGTGGGCGCGTTCGGCACCCTCGACATCGGTGTCGTCGGGCGTCACCCGGAGGGTGCGGAGTGCGCCGTCGAGGTGCGCGCCTTCTGCCCCGGCATGGGCATCGTCGAGGACCCCGTCACCGGCAGCCTCAACGCCAGCCTCGCCCAGTGGCTTGCCGGCAACCGCCTGCCGTCGTCGTACGTCGCGGCTCAAGGCACGGCGCTCGGCCGGGCCGGCCGGGTGCACGTGGAGAGCGACGGCGAGACGGTCTGGGTCGGCGGCGATGCGACGACCACGATCAAGGGCACTGTCGGTCTGGGGTCCTAGCCTCGGAGGGTGCTCGAGACACCCGACGACCTCGCCCGGCTGCAGACCCTCCTCGACGCCTCGCACGCGCGCGCCACGGAGCACCTGCGCGGCATCATCCACGACGACCGCACCCTCAGCGCCGCCCAGGTGGCCGCGCTGCTGACCGGCATGAAGGTCCTTTCGGTGGCCACCGTCACCGCCACCGGTGAGCCGCGGATCAGTGCCATGGACGGCCACTTCCTGCACGGCACCTGGACCTTCTCCACCAGCCGCACCGCCGCCAAGGCCCGCCACCTCGCCGCCCGTCCTGCCGTGTCGGTCGCCCACGTCGACGGCGAGGCGCTGGCGGTCTTCTCCCACGGTCGCGCGGTCGAGCTGGCCGGAGACGAGCTCGCGGCGGTCGACCGGCACTGGAGCGCCCACTACGGCTCGTCGCCGCTCACCTGGGGCGACGTGGTGATGTATCGCCTCGACCCGTCCTGGATGGTCGGCTACGCCTGGAAGCGCGACGAGCTGCTCGCCGAGCGCGGCATCACCGTCTGACCCGACTCTCCGCCGGAACAACCGGCACCACCCAGGGGTTGCGCCGCACGTGAGCCGACTCTTCGAGCCCCTGACCCTGCGCGGTACGACGTTCCGCAACCGCGTGTGGGTCTCGCCGATGTGCCAGTACTCCTCGCACGACGGCCGCCCCACCGACTGGCACCTGGTCCACCTCGGGGCGTTCGCCCAGGGCGGCGCCGGGCTGGTGATGACCGAGGCGACGGCGGTGGTCGCGGAGGGGCGGATCTCTCCGCAGGACGCCGGCATCTGGACCGACCAGCAGGCCGCCGACTACGAGCGGATCGCGGCGTTCGTGCGCGGCCAGGGCGCGGTCCCCGGCATCCAGCTGGCCCATGCGGGGCGCAAGGCCTCGACCCGGGCACCGTGGCTCGGCCGAGGCTACGTCGAGCCGGCCGACGGCGGCTGGGAGACGGTGGGCCCGTCGCCTGTGGGGTACGCCGACTGGCCGGCGCCGCGAGAGCTCACCGCCGCCGAGCTCGAGGCCCTGCCGCGTCAGTGGGCGCTGGCAGCGCAGCGAGCGCTCGACGCAGGCTTCGAGGTGGCCGAGATCCACGTTGCCCACGGCTACCTGCTCCACGAGTTCCTCTCGCCCCTGAGCAACCGTCGTACCGACGCCTGGGGCGGTGACCTGGCCGGCCGGAGCCGGCTGCTCGTCGACGTCGTCGACGCGGTCCGCGCCGTCTGGCCCGACGACCGGCCGCTCCTCGTCCGGCTGAGCGCCACCGACTGGGTGGAGGGCGGCCTCGACGTGGCGGAGGTGGCCGAGGTCGCGACCGTGCTGTCAGGCCACGGCGTCGACCTGGTCGACGTCTCCAGCGGCGGAAACTCGCCCGACCAGCAGGTTCAGGTCGGACCGGCCTACCAGGTGCCCTTCGCGGCCGAGGTGAAGCGGGCCTCCGGGCTGCCGGTCGCGGCCGTGGGGCTGATCACGGAGGCCCGGCAGGCCGAGAAGATCGTCGCCGACGGCGAGGCCAACGCGGTGTTCCTGGCCCGCGAGCTGCTGCGCAACCCGCACTGGGCGCAGCACGCTGCCGCCGAGCTCGGCGCCGAGACCTACTGGCCCGACCAGTACCTCCGCGCGCGCCCGTAGCCCTTTCGCGGTGTTCGCAAGCACGCAGAGGCTCAGCGGGCGTGGACGGCCACGAAGTCCCTCGAGGTGTGCGTGTAGTAGCGGTCCGCCGGTCTCTGGTAGTTCGGCAGGAGGCTCCTCGGCCGCGGTTGAGCCGGGCTCCCGCCGTCGCGGTAGGTCATGAATGAGACCCACGCCGGGTTGATGTCGAGCTCCATGGCGCGGACGCAACCGGCTCGCTGGAGCACGTGTGCGAGATCCGAGACCGACATCGCGTCCCCCGAGGCGTAGACGAGGTCGCCTTGTCTCGTGATCCCGATGCCCGAGCGGAAGATGTAGTAGGCGCCGCCGAGGGTCAGGCCCCAGTCGAAGAGATGGCTCGCGTAGATGTTCTGCGCGATGGTGCCGTGGTCGATGAGCAGACCCAGGTTCTGCCGCACGCCGACGACGTCAGGGGTCATCCGGACCTCGTGGCCCCAGCTCCCGACCTGCATCGACCCGTCGCGGTAGAAGACCTCGGAGGCGGCGCCGTTCACCAGGGTCCCGGCGGTGCGGCCGTCCAGGTAGAAGCCGCCGTGGGCATCGGCCATCCGGAAGCCGCCGTTCCAGGTCGCCACCAGCCCGCGCCGATCCGTCGGGGCCACCCAGTCGGGGACCGGCCACGTGCCGCCCGGTTCCTGGAAGCCGGGATGGAGCGAGAAGCGCAGCAGTCGTGGGTTCATCCACACCACTCCGGTGAGGTACGACGTGTGCCGGGCGTCCGGACGCACGAAGGCAGCCTGCACGGCGGGCTGACCGTGCACGTGGACGAGGGTGTTCCAGGCTCCCTCCCCGGGCAGCGGGGGACTGGCGAACGGCTGGAGCGGCGGCAGCACGCTCGGTCGTGGATGCGGGCGCAGCACCCTCAGGACGGACGCCGACGGCGTCCCGCCGACGGCCGGGGGATGCAGGCTGTACTGGAGCTTCTCCAGCTCGAGCACGACGATCCCGAGACCGTGGCCCCGGCCCCAGCCCGCGAGCCTGGCAGCGGTCGAGTCGTTCCCGGGGGCCAGCAGTGCCTGCCCGATCGAGAACGTCACCCACACGGTCCCGGCCAGGCCGAGGGCCAGCACCACCTTGCCGCGCCGCGACCTCGGTCGGCGTAGGCGGCGGCGTCGAGGGCGCTTGGCAGCGCCCTCGAGAGGGGTTCTGTCGGTGATCGACACCTGGGACTCCCGCACGGTCTCGGGACTGCGCCCTCGACGCTAGGTCGGGCCGTCTGCACGTCACCTGGCCAGAGATCGAGCCAGAGATCGAGCCAGAGATCGAGCCAGAGATCGAGCCAGAGATCGAGGCGGGGTGGGGCGCTCCCGCGCGCTTCCCTGCCGAGCGTCGGTGCCCCCGCTTAGGGTGAGCCCATGCAGGTGTACCTCGACCTCCTCCAGCACATCCTCGACGACGGGACAGAGAAGTCCGACCGCACCGGCACCGGCACGCTGAGCGTGTTCGGGCACCAGATGCGCTTCGACCTGGCCCAGGGCTTCCCGTTGGTCACCACGAAGAAGGTCCACACCCGCTCGGTGTTCGCCGAGCTGCTGTGGTTCCTCCGCGGAGACACCAACGTCAAGTGGCTGCAGGAGCGCGGCGTCACCATCTGGGACGAGTGGGCCGACGCCGACGGAGACCTCGGGCCTGTCTACGGCTACCAGTGGCGCTCCTGGCCCGCCCCCGAGGGCCGCCACATCGACCAGATCAAGCTCGTCATCGACCAGATCCGTGACAACCCCGACAGCCGTCGCCACATCGTCTCCGCGTGGAACGTCGCCGACATCCCCGACATGGCCCTGGCGCCCTGCCACACGATGTTCCAGTTCTACGTCGCTCCGTCCGCCGACGGGGGGCCGGGCCGCCTGTCGTGCCAGCTCTACCAGCGCTCCGCCGACGTCTTCCTCGGCGTCCCGTTCAACATCGCCTCCTACGCCCTGCTGACCCACATGGTCGCCCAGGTCACCGGGCTCCGGGTCGGCGACTTCGTGCACACCCTCGGCGACGCCCACCTCTACACCAACCACCTCGACCAGGCGCGCCTCCAGCTCACGCGTGACCCGCGGCCGCAGCCGACCCTGCGGCTCGACCCCTCGGTGACCGAGATCGACGCCTTCGACCTCGACCACATCGAGATCGACGGCTACGACCCCCACCCGGGCATCAAGGCCCCCA
>JAHEXO010000076.1 GCA_023252065.1 Nocardioides sp.
ACGGTGGTCTTCATCCCGAGCAACCTCGAGCGCCCCAAGCAGGTCAACAGCGCGGTCTACACCGAGAACCTGGTGGCGGTGAAGGGCACCTACGACGACGTCAACCGGCTCGCCTCCGAGATCGCGGGCGAGGAGGACGGCTGGGCGTTCGTCAACGTCAACGTCCGCCCGTTCTATGCCGAAGGGTCCAAGACCCTCGGCTTCGAGATCGCCGAGCAGCTCGGCTGGCGGCTGCCCGACCAGGTCGTGATCCCGGTCGCCTCCGGGTCGCAGCTGACCAAGGTCGACAAGGCGTTCCAGGAGCTCATCACCCTGGGGCTGGTGGAGGACAAGCCCTACGCCATCTTCGGCGCGCAGGCCACGGGCTGCTCGCCGGTCGCCGCGGCGTACAAGAACGGCACCGACGCCATCCGCCCGGTCAAGCCCGACACCATCGCCAAGAGCCTGGCCATCGGCAACCCGGCCGACGGCGTCTACGTGCTCGACATCTGTCGTCGTACCGGCGGCGCGGTCGAGGACGTCAGCGACGACCAGGTCCGCGAAGGCATCCTGCTGCTGGCCCGCACCGAGGGGATCTTCACCGAGACCGCCGGCGGGACGACGGTCGCCTGCCTGAAGAAGCTCGTCGAGACCGGCCGGCTCGACCCGACCCTCGAGACCGTGGTGATCAACACCGGCATGGGCCTGAAGACCCTCGACGCCGTCGCCGACTCGGTCGGGCCCGCCGCCACCATCGATCCGTCGTACGCTGCCTTCACCGCCACCGGCATCGCCTGACCCCACCCACTCTGCAGGTAGTCCGTGACGTTCGTCAGCCGGCCTGACGAACGTCACGGACTACCTCGAGAAGGAGAACCCATGAGTGTGTCCGTCCGCATCCCCACCATCCTGCGCACCTACACCGGTGGTGAGTCGGAGGTGTCCGCCCAGGGCGACACCCTGGCGGCGGTCCTCGACGACCTCGACAGCAGCTACTCCGGCATCAAGGGCCGGATCGTCGACGAGAAGGGCGAGCTGCGCCGGTTCGTCAACGTCTACGTCGGCAACGACGACGTGCGCTTCCTCGACGACCTGGCCACGGCGACGCCCGAGGGCACCCAGATCTCGGTCATCCCCGCGGTGGCCGGGGGCTGACCGACCCGCTATAGGGCGTCGAGGGAGACTCGACGCATGTTCAGCTCGCTGGCGCCGGCCCGCCGTCGGCTGGTGATCGGGCTCCTGGGTCTGGCCGCCTTGGCCGGGGTCGCCGGTCTCGGCACCGTGGCCGTCTCGGCGCTCGGCTCAGGTGGGAACGCCGTGTCACCGGTGGCGCAGAACGCCCAGCCACCGGTGCTGCTGGTGCCCGGGTACGGCGGCGGCACCGGTGGTCTCGACGTGCTGGCGGCGGCGTTACGGCGTACCGGCCGGGACGTGACCGTGGTCCATCTTGCGGGCGACGGCACGGGCGACCTCCACGAGCAGGCGGCGGTGCTGCAACGCGCCGTCGAGGCCACCGGCAGCGCGTCGGTCGACATCGTCGGCTACTCGGCGGGTGGTGTCACCGCGCGCCTCTGGGCGCGGACCTACGACGGTGGCTCGGTGGCCCGGCGCATCGTGACCCTGGGCTCGCCGCAGCACGGGTCCGAGCTGGCGGGGCTGGCGAGCGACCTGGCGCCGGCGTCCTGCCCCGTCGCCTGCCGCCAGCTCGCCCCGGACAGCGACCTCCTGCGGGAGCTCAACCGAGGCGATGAGACGCCCGCCGGACCGGCCTGGGTGTCGCTCTGGTCCACTGATGACCAGGTCTCCACGCCCCCGCAGACGGCATCTCTTTCCGGCGCCCTCGACTTCCCCGTGCAGCAGGTCTGCCCCTCCCTGCATGTCACCCACGGTGAGCTGCCGACCAGCCCGGTCGTCGCCGCGATGGTGCGCCGCGAGCTCGGCCGCTCGACGCCGGCGGTGCCGGAGCAAGGGGTCTGCGTCAGTCGGTGATGTCCTTGGTGACGAAGTTCGCCCAGGCGGCACCCAGGAAGACCACGACGTAACCGACCTGGAGGACGACGCCCAGGCCGACGTCGTGCCACAGGATCGGATCTCTGAACAGGTCGACGAACGACAGCCAGTAGCGGGTGACGAGGTAGGGCCGCAGCCCGTGCGCCGCGTCGAGGGTCAGCAGAAGCGACGACCCGATCAGCAGCGCCAGCGTGCCCATGGCGGCAGCCAGCGGCGACCGCACCATCGTGGACAGGAACAGTGCGACGGCGGCGACGCCCAGCATCGACAGGAGCGCGTAGGCGAGCGCGAGACCGGTGCGCTCGACCAGCTGCGTGGTCGTGAGCTGGGTGCCGGAGAAGGTGGTGGTGGCGACCCCGGCGTGGTGGCCGAGGAGCAGGATGCCCAGCACGTACGCCGTCGCCGCGACCACGAGCAGCGTGAGCAGCACGAACCCCATCACCGAGACCAGCTTGGCCACAAGCAGTCGGGTGCGGCCGACGGGACGGATCAGGACATAGCGGAGGGTCCCTTGCTGCGCCTCGCCGGCGATGGTCTCGCCGGCGGCGATCGCGACCGCGGCCGGGAGGAACAGCGGCAGGATGATCGCCATCGCGGCGAGCGGGAAGAGCGCGCCGTTGGCCAGCACCGCGGAGAGGAACGCCGGGCCCGTGCCCGGCCGCGGCCCGAGGTCGGTGAGCGCCAGCAGGACGGCGACCAGCGACGGCAGCAGGTCGATGACGGCCACCGTCACCCACGTCCGCCGGCTCCGGAGCATCTTGCGCAGCTCGACCGCGATCACGACCGGGCCACCCGGTCGGAGCCGGCCGCGGTCGCCTCGAGCACGACCTCCTCGAGGGTGCGGACCTCAGGCACGAGCATCTCGACCCGCACACCGCCGGTGACCAGCAGGGCGTTGAGCGCCGCGGCGTCCGCGTGACGGATGAAGAGGCGCCGGGCGTCGAACGAATCGACCTGGCCGTCGAGCAGCGAGCGGGCCTGCGCGACGTCGGGAGTGTGGACCTCCAGCCGCCCGGTCGGACGGCGCAGTACGTCGAGCCGCTCCTGCAGGACGAGCCGGCCGCGGTCCAGGACACCGACCCGGCCGCACATCTGCTCGATCTCGGCCAGCAGGTGCGACGACAAGAAGATCGTGGTGCCTTCCCGGTTGAGTCGGAGCAGCAGATCGCGGATCTCCCGGATGCCTTGGGGGTCCAGTCCGTTGGTCGGCTCGTCGAGGACGAGGAGGCGCGGGGAGCGCAGCAGCGCCGCGGCCAGGCCGAGCCGTTGGCGCATGCCCAGTGAGTACGCGCGGACCGGTCGCGTGTCGACGCCGCCGAGTCCCACCTCGTCGAGCGCGTCGTCGACCCTGCCGGCCCGGCTCGCGCGCTCGCCCGCAGGTCCCATGGCGTCGAGGAGGGCGAGGTTGGCGCGACCCGAGAGTCCGTCGTAGGCCGCAGGGCCTTCGACCAGGGCGCCCACGGCCGGGAGGACGTCTCGTGCCCGGGCCGGCATGGGCTGCCCCAGCACCTCGATCGAGCCGGAGGTCGCGAGCACCAGCCCCAGCAGCATCCGCACGGTGGTCGTCTTGCCCGAGCCGTTCGGGCCCAGGAAGCCGTAGACGTCGCCCTCGGCGACGTCCAGCGCGAGATCCTCGACAGCGCGCACCGCGCCGTACCGCTTCGTGAGCCCCCTGGTCCGGATCATGGGCGGATGCGCGCTCCCGCGACCAGGTCGTGCGCGGCGGCCACCAGCGTGTCGTCGGTGACCGTGCCGGTGACCAGCCAGGCGACGTCGAGAGACTCGGAGCCCAGCACGAGATAGACACCGAGCGGTCCCACTCGCAGCAGCGGCTGACCGTCGACCTCGCGGGCCCCGGAGGTCCTGAGCTGGTCGGCCAGGTAGCCCGCGTCCTGCGACCGCAGCGGCAGCGTCATGACCTGCGCGAGCCCGGCGCCGTAGATCCCGACCGCCCCCTGCGAGGACGCCTACCGCGCCAGTCCGGCGACGGTGGCCGGTGGCACCACTGGTGCGAACTGGTTGGCCGCGTCGGCGATGTCGAGCACGTCGTCCACGCTCTGGTGCACGCCCGGGGCGGGCCGGAACCTGGTGAGGCCGGCGAGGGGTCGCGCGAGGTCCACGCTGCTGAACGACGTGCTGAGCGCAGCCTGGGTCCCGGTGCCGAAGACGTCGAGGGCGAGAACCAGCCCCGTGCGCGGATCTGCCCAGAGGTCGACGTGGTCGATGCTCGTGCGCGGGTCGCTCGGCTCGAGTCGCAACCCGAGTGCGTCGTGGCCCGCGATCCGGCGAGCGGGGAGCCTGGTCACGTCGCCGGGTGCGGCATCGGTGAGGACGCGGCGCGCGAGTGCCGGCGGCAGCAGGTCGGCGTCGCGGGGCAGGCGGATCGCCGGGTCGATGCCGGTCTGGGCCTCGGCTCTCTCGTAGTCCCACCGGGTCGTGGCGTCGCCGTGGTGGAAGAGGTCGACCTCCCCGGTCGTCAGCAGCCTGTCGACCCGCCAGTCGTCGGCGCTACGCCACCACACCCGCAGCCGGGTGTCGCTCCCGAGCAGGTCGGCGATGTCGGTGAAGTGGTCCGAGATCGGCAGTCCCAGCCGTCCCTGGACCTCGACCGTCCCGGAGTACGCCGTGTCGTCCGCGCTCCGGATCCGGCTGAGCAGGTGTCCCGCGCTCATCGGCTCGTCATGCACCGGCAGGGCGCGCACCGTCATCGGCGCCACCACGACGAAGGCAACGGCGAGCGCGACGAGGGTCCAGCGGTGGAAGGCCCGCATGTCACGAACGTACGTCGTGCGCCGTCATCCGGTTCGATGTCGCGACTGCTGGTCAACCACCCGAACGGCGGGCCTTGGCGCGAGTCATGGGGATCCGTACCTCCCAGCTGTGGGCGCCGGGCTCGGCGAACCACAGCATCGCCGGCACGATCCGGATCGCCCGGAAGGCGCCGGACATCAAGAAGACGGCGAGGGGGATCTCGATCACGACCGCGGCCGCCACCGACTGCCAGAGGTCGCCCGGAGCGGCGGTCATGATGTCGAACCACGCGTCGCACAGCAGGAGCACGCCGGTGGCGACGCCGGTCAGCACGCCGAGCAGCCGGCGCTTGTACATCAGCCAGAACGTGACGGCGAACAGCGTCAGCTCGGCGATGTCGAAACCCACCCACATCAGGTCCCAGTTGCGGACGGCGTGCACGTTGGGCAGGGCGAAGGCCAGGTAGAGGATCCACGGCACCAGCAGCAGCGCCGCGACGGCGCTGAGCGCCAGCCGGAGCCGGCGCTGCCGCCGCAGGTAGGAGGGGTCGGACACGACCTCGTCGAGCGGACGCGAGAGCCTGACGATGAGGTCACGGCGATCGGTCGGCGACAACGCCGAGATCTGCTGGTCGGTGAGCACGGTCCCATCGTGCCCGGCACACCCTCACCACGTCAGGTGGCGTGGCCCAGCGGGGGCTCACGCCGTCACACAGGCTGCGTGAGGCAGCGCCGGAGCTGGCCGACCTCCTGCACGAGGAGTCCCGAGGTCACCGGCGTCCCACGGGGCACCACCCTGGTGTCGTCGTACGCCGACCAGCCCTGAGGCTCCGGGAACGCTCCTCGCCCACGGGTCCGGGCATCCTCCGCAAGACCGAAGCGCTCAGCCTCGCGGACCCCTAGGGTCACGGCATGAGCAATCAGGCCATCGTCCGCCGCCGGGTCGCGGCCACCACCGCGTTGGTCCTGGCCGCCTTCGGGTTGATGGGGGCCACGCCGCCCTCGAGCCAGGCATCGACCGAGGCCTCGAGCCAGGCTCCGACCCAGCAGGCGTGCCCGTCGAGCCACCTCTCCGGTACGACGCGCGTCGGCAGGATCAGCGGGATCGCGCGCCCGCTCGTCGTGGGCGCCCACTGTGCGAGCAGCTCGGCGGGCGCACAGTCGGTCTACCCCGGCTCACCGCCGCTGCTCAACCACGGCGGCCCGGTGATGAGCACCCCGTCGGCGGGCGACAAGGTCGTGGTCACACCGATCTTCTGGGCGCCGTCGGGCTACTCCTTCACCAACGCCTACAAGCACGTGATCACGACCTACCTCGCCGACCTCGCCGCCGACAGCGACAAGACCAGCAACGTCTTCGCGACGACGTTCCAGTACTCCGGGAGCAACGGCGCCATCAACTACCGGATGACGGCGGCCAGCCCGATCACGGTCACCACGTCGTTCCCGACCGCGGGCTGCACCACCAACACCGGCGCGGTCTACGGCGACAGCAGCGGCTACACCACGTGTCTCGACGACGACCAGATCATCTCCAGGACCAATGCCGTGCTGACGGCCCACGGACTGACCCGCGACCTCGGCCACCTCTACGTGATGTTCCTCCCCAAGCACGTCGAGAGCTGTTTCTTCCCCGGCAACCCGGTCAATCAGCAGTGCTCGATCAACCCCACCGCCAGCGCGGCCTACTGCGCCTACCACAGCGCCTTCGACCCAAACGGCGCCTCGGTGTACGCCACCATGCCCTTCCCCGTCTACCACTCCCCGACCCACTACTCGTGCACCACGGAGGACCTAGGCGGGACCCCGACGATCCAGGCGCCCAACGGCGACAAGGACGCAGACGTGGAGGTCAGCCCCTTGAGCCACGAGATGGCCGAGGCGATCACCGACCCCGACGGCAACGCGTGGTACGACTCGAGCGGCTTCGAGAACGGTGACGACTGCGCCTACATCTACGGCGCCCTCTCGGGCACCGACGGGGGTTTGTGGAACCAGACGATCAACGGACACCACTACCTGACCCAGGAGGAGTTCAGCAACGCCGACTTCAACGCCGGCCACGAGGCCTGTCTCCGGTCGATGCCGCCCGACGTGCCCGCGGTCACCGGCCTCTCGCCGGGCAGCGGCCCCAGCACGGGTGGGACGACGGTGACCATCACCGGCACCGGCTTCCCGAGCGCGACCGCGGTGAGGTTCGGGGGCGCCGCCGCGTCCTTCACCATCACCGACGCGACCCACATCCGCGCGACCGCTCCGGCCGGCACCGTGGGCACCGTGGACGTGACCGTCGCTACCTCCGCCGGGACGAGTCCGGTCGTGGGATCCGACCAGTTCGCCTACACGACGCCTCCGGCGCCGACCGTGGCAGCGGTCGCGCCGACCAGCGGCCCGACGGCCGGTGGCCGGACGGTGACGATCACCGGCACCCACCTCACCGGCGCCACGGCCGTCCACTTCGGGACCGCCGCCGGTACGTCGGTGCACGTGCTGTCGGCCACCAGCCTCACCGTGCACACCCCGCAGCACACGGCCGGAGCGGTGGACGTCACCGTCTCCACGCCCGGTGGCACGAGCGTGACCTCGACCGCCGACCGCTACCGCTACCTGGCCAGGCCCTCGGTGACCTCGCTGTCGCCGCACAGCGGCACCAGGGCGGGTGGCACGACGCTGACCATCGTCGGCAGCGGCTTCGTGTCCGGCGCCACGGTCCGGTTCGGCACCACCGCGGGCACCCACGTCAAGGTCGTCTCCTCGACCAAGATAACCGTCCGCACACCCCAGCACGCAGCAGGTCGGGTACACGTCACCGTCCGCACCGGTGGTGGCACCAGCGCCACGGTCGGCGTCGATCGCTACACGTTCACCTGACCGACCGGCCCACGCCGTGGTGCCGTCCAGCTCAGCTCAGCTCAGGGTGGCGAGGCGATCGGTCAGATGGACCCGCTCCGGGTCGTTGTCGCACAGCGCGATCGCACGGGTGAGCTCGGCGCGGGCCTCGTCGGTGCGGCCGGTCTTCGCCAGGAGCTCGCCGCGGACGGCCGGCAGCCGATGGCCCGGTACGACGAGCCCGTCCAGCGCGCGGAGACCGGCGAGCGGGCCGTCCGCCTCGGCGACCGCCACCGCCCGGTTGAGCCGGACGACGGGCGAGTCCGCGACCGCGACCAGCTCGTCGTACCGCGCGACGATGCGCGGCCAGTCGGTCGCGTCCGGGTGGGGGGCGA
>JAHEXO010000596.1 GCA_023252065.1 Nocardioides sp.
CACAGGCGCAGCTCGGTCACGAGGACAGTGACATCACCCGGGACTTCTACGTCCACAAGGCTTCGGTGGCGCCTGACCTAACCAGGTGCCTAGAGAAGTTCCGGCCCACGACCTGACGGGCGCCCGTACCTGGTCACGCCTCCGAGGGGAGCGCGCGGGCCTGATCGACGCCTACAGCGAGCGAGCATGCCCGGATGCGTCCAGGTTTTTGGACTGTTTGTGGACACTTGGGGCGGTGGATTCGGATCTCGGAACTGGTGCAGAGATCGTCTGCCCAGGTCAGAGGACTCTATTGGCTCCCCCGGTTGGACTCGAACCAACAACCCTTCGGTTAACAGCCGAATGCTCTGCCAGTTGAGCTACAGGGGATCGTTCGGAGCCCGCACAGGTTAGCAAGGGGGCTCGGTGGCCTGCGAATCGGGCGGGCCGCGCGTCGGCGCCGGTCTCAGGTGTGGCCGATGTCGGCGCGGGCGGCGTCGAGGGCGGTCTCGGCGGCGGCCCGCACGAGGGGGTCGTCGGGGTCGATGCCCGCGTCGTACTCGAAGAACCAGAGCACCGGCGAGCGGCCGGCAGGGGCCCGGCGGGCGATCACCCGCACGCCCGTGCGACCGACCACCGCGACGTGACGCGACAGCACCACGCTGGCCGTGACCCGCTCGCGCACGAGCTGGAGCAGCCGGTGGGTGTCGGCGCCCTTGCTTGTCAGGGTCAGGAGGTGTCGGGGGCGCGGCTCGCCGAACGTGCCGACCTCGGTCACCCGCAGCCGCTCGAGCTCGTCGTCCCAGTCGGCGGCCTCGACCTGCTCCCAGGGGATGCGTCCTGCGGGCACGTAGAGGGCGTCGCGGGTGCCGACCACCCAGCCGCCGCCGTCGACCGCGGCCCACGCGAGCGCGCGCTCACCGGGGGCGAGCCCGACCGGCGGTCGCTCGCGGCGGCCGATCCTCATCTCAGGAGGCTCCCAGGGCGAGGTCGCGGAGCTGGCGACGGTGCTGCTCGAGGGCGGTGAGCTCGCCGAACATCCGGTTGTACTCGGTGGCGTGGTCGACCGGGTTGGTGCGCTGGAGGCGTGACTTCACGTCGGCGATGCGGCGCTGGGCGGTCAGCTCCTGGAGCCGGTAGACGGTGTTGGCGACGAAGGCGTCGTCGGCACCCTTGCGGCTGAGCAGGGGCTCGACCGCAAGCGCGGAGAGGGCGCCGCTGATGGCCGGGTCGGTGGCGCGGTCGCGCAGGCGCGAGGCCCAGGACGCATCGGCCGCACCCGGTCCGCCGAGCTGCTCGACCAGCTCCCAGACGGTGCGGTAGGTCGGGTGGGTGAAGTCGTTGGCCCCGAGGTCGCGACTGGTGCGGGCCACGGCAGCAGGCTCCTGGACGACCAGCTTGAGGGTCTCGCGCTCGAGGGCGAACCGCGGGTCACGCAGGTCGGGCAGCGGGGGCGCCGCGGGGGCAGCCGGCGCGGTCGGAGCAGCCGTGCCCCGCGCGGCCGACGGCGAGGTCGCCGGCGCCGGGCCACGGCCTGCCGCCCGTCGTACCTCGGTGCGGGCCTGCTCGACGTCGACCCCGACCATGCTCGCGATCTCGCGGGCGAACGCCTCGACCTTGGAGCGGTCGCGGATCGAGGAGACCAGGCGTGCGGCCTCGCGGGTGGCGTCGACCCGGCCGTCGGCGCGGTCGAGGTCGTACTTGGAGACGACGTTCTCCAGGACGAAGCGGTAGAGCGGGCGCCTGCGCGCGATCAGCTCGCGGACGGCGGCGTCGCCCTCCTGGATGCGCAGGTCGCACGGGTCGAGGCCGGTCGGCTCGACGGCGACGTAGGTCTGGGAGACGAAGTTCTGGTCGCCGCCGAACGCACGCAGGGCGGCCTTCTGGCCGGCGGCGTCGCCGTCGAAGGTGAAGATCACCTCGCCGCGGAACTCCTCGTGGTCGTTGAGGAAGCGGCGCAGCACCCTCGCGTGGTCGTCTCCGAACGCCGTGCCGCAGGTGGCGACGGCGGTGCCGACGCCGGCCAGGTGACAGGCCATCACGTCGGTGTAGCCCTCGACGACCACGGCCCGCGAGCTCCGCGCGATCTCGCGGCGGGCCAGGTCGAGGCCGTAGAGGACCTGGCTCTTCTTGTAGATGGGGGTCTCGGGGGTGTTGAGGTACTTCGCCTCGATCCGGTCGTCGTCGAAGATCCGCCGGGCGCCGAAGCCGATCGTGTCGCCGCTGGAGTCGCGGATCGGCCAGAGCAGGCGTCCGCGGAAGCGGTCGTAGGCCGAGCGGCCGATCGCGACCAGGCCGGCGGCGACGGTCTCCTCGTCGGTGAACTGCTTCTGGCGCAGGTGGCGCAGCAGGGCGTCGCCGTCGCGCGGGGCGAAGCCGACGCCGAAGCGCTCCGCCGCCTCCTCGTCGAACCCGCGCTCGCCGAGGAACTGCCGGGCCGCGACCGCGTCTGGCGTGGCGAGCGCGTCGGCGTAGAAAGCCTGCGCGACCTTGTGCGCCTCGACCAGTCGGCTCCGCTGCGGGCCGCGGGTGCGCTCCTCGCGGATGTCGCCCTCCTCGCGGCGCAGCGTGACGCCGTAGCGGTCGGCCAGCCGCTGGACGGCGTCGGTGAAGGTGAGGCCGTCGATCTTCATC
>JAHEXO010000077.1 GCA_023252065.1 Nocardioides sp.
AACAGCGCGTCGCGCGCCGGGGACAACGACTGCGGCTTCTTGCCGAGCATCCCCGCCACGTCGGCCGTGGGCACGGACTCGACCTCGTCGAGGGTCTCGCCGTCGGCGGCGAGGCGGGACGCCGCGTCGGCCATCGCCCGGAGGTACTCCCGCTCCCCCGGCGTCGCGCGCTCGTAGCGCGACCCGAAGAAGCCGACTGCGAGCTCGCGCTCCGCCTCGGGGGCGGCCACCGCCACGTCGGCTGCGGTGATCGGCGAGTGCGGGGCGAGGTCCCAGACGGTCTTGCCGTAGGCCTGGATGAAGTAGGGGTAGCCGCCGGTGACGGCATAGAGAGCGCCCAGCGCCTCCTCGTCGTACGACGCGTCCTCTGCCTCGGCGGGAAGGCGGAGGGCGAGGTCGGCGGCGGCCCGGTCGAGCCGGTCGATCCGCTGGTAGCCGAACAGCCGCTCGGAGTAGGACTTCGCGGCCGAGAGCACTGTCGGCAGGTGGGGTAGCCCGGCGCCGACCACGATCAGGGGCAGGCCCGACTGGCTGATCTCGTGGCAGGCCGCGCAGAGGGCGGAGACGTCGTCGGGTCCGAGGTCCTGCATCTCGTCGATGAACACCGCCAGACCCCGGCCGCGGTCGGCCGCCAGCCCGCCGAGGTCGGTGAAGAGCTCGACCAGGTCGATCTCGACGTCACCGGAGTCGGCGCGGCCGCGGACCGCCGGAGCGTAGATGCCGGGATGCCAGCGGTCGCGGAGCTTGGCGGTGCCGCCGGCGTCGCGCTCGGCGAAGGACCGCACGACGCCGAGCACGTGGGTGACCGACTCCTCGTCGGGATGACCGAGCTCGCGCACGGCCTGGTGGGCCGCCGACGACAGGGGCCGGCGCAGACCCTGGTCGGGCCGGGCCTCGAGCTTGCCGGTGCCCCAGCCGCGTCGTACCGCCGCCGAGCGGAGCGCGTTGAGCAGCACCGTCTTGCCGACCCCGCGGAGCCCGGTCAGCAAGACGCTCCGCTCGGGTCGCCCGTGGGCGACCCGCTCGAGGACGACGTCGAAGGCCCGCAGCTGCGGGTCGCGCCCCGCGAGCTCGGGCGGCCGCTGGCCGGCCCCCGGGGCGTAGGGGTTCCGGATCGGATCCATGCTCGGACCGTATCGGGCTCTCTAGCCGATTTCGTAGACTCCGCGCCGCCGGACCACTAACTGGCATACAGACCGACATCTGCCGTGTGCCGGAAGTCCGGTCTGTATGCCGGTTAGTTCCGGCGCTCGGGCGGCACGCGAGCCGGGCTCCCCGATCAGCGCGTGTCGGGGAGCCCGGGTTGTTCCATGGCAAAGGGGCATGGACCTGTGACCAGTGCCCAGCCTGGAGGCCGCCCATGCACGGCGTACGACGCGCGTCCGGCGGGCCGGCGGCGGGCGGGTGAACAGCGGACACCGCCTCACCGCGGTGGACACCAGGTGAAGACCCTCTCCACTCGTTAGTACCCTTGAACTAAATGACGTCGACCGCCACCCTCCGCGACCTCGGTCCGCACTACAAGTGGATCGCGCTGTCCAACACCACGCTCGGCGTGCTGATCGCCACCATCAACTCCTCGATCCTGCTGATCGCGCTGCCCGACATCTTCCGCGGCCTGCAGATCGACCCGCTGGCGCCCGGCAACTCCAGCTACCTGCTGTGGCTGATCATGGGCTACCTCGTCGTCACCGCCGTCCTGGTCGTGACCTTCGGCCGGCTCGGCGACATGTACGGCCGGGTGAAGATGTACAACGCCGGCTTCGCGATCTTCACCGTCTTCTCGGTGGCCCTCAGCGTGGTCTGGATGACTGGCACGGCCGGCGTGATCTACCTGATCGTGATGCGGATCCTGCAGGGCGTCGGCGGCGCGCTGCTGATGGCCAACTCCAGCGCGATCATCACCGACGCCTTCCCCGCCGACCAGCGCGGCCTTGCCCTCGGCCTCAACATGGTGGCCGGCATCGCCGGGTCGTTCCTCGGCCTGGTGATCGGCGGCGTGCTCGCGCCGGTCGACTGGCGGCTGGTGTTCCTGGTCTCGGTGCCGTTCAGCCTGTTCGGTACGGCGTGGGGCTACCTCAAGCTCCGCGACCTCAGCCCGCGCCGCCACCACGTCATGGACTGGTGGGGCAACCTCACCTTCGCGTTCGGCCTGATCGGCGTCCTGGTCGCGATCACCTACGGCATCCAGCCGTACGGCGACCACATCATGGGGTGGACCAACCCCTGGGTGCTGGCCTCGATGTTCGGCGGTCTCGCCCTGCTCGTGATCTTCTGCGTGATCGAGACCCGGATCGAGCACCCGATGTTCCACCTCGACCTGTTCAAGATCCGGGCCTTCACGTTCGGCAACCTGGCCAGCCTGCTCGCCGGTCTCGGCCGCGGCGGCCTGATGTTCATCCTGATCATCTGGCTGCAGGGCATCTGGCTGCCCCGCCACGGCTACACCTTCGAGTCGACACCGCTGTGGGCTGGCATCTTCATGCTCCCGATGACGCTGGGCTTCCTGGTCGCCGGCCCGCTCTCGGGCTGGCTCTCCGACCTCTACGGCGCTCGCTGGTTCGCCACCGGAGGGATGCTGATCGCGGCCGCGTCGTTCTTCGCGTTCGCCGCGATGCCGGTCGACTTCACCTACTGGATGTTCGCCGCCGCTCTGTTCTTCAACGGGTTCGGGATGGGGCTGTTCTCCTCCCCCAACCGGGCCGCGGTGATGAACTCGCTCCCGGCCAACCGCCGCGGTGTCGGCGGCGGCATGAGCACGACGTTCCAGAACACCTCGATGGTGCTCTCCATCGGCATCTTCTTCTCGCTGATGATCGCGGGGCTCTCCGGCTCGCTGCCCTCGACCATGCAGGCGGGCCTGGCGGCTCACGGCGTACCCACGGCCCAGGCCCACGCGGTCGCCGGGCTGCCTCCGGTCGCGGTGCTGTTCGCCTCCTTGCTCGGCTACAACCCCGTGCAGTCGCTGCTCGGCCAGCACACGCTGGCGGGGCTGCACCCGGCCGACGCGCACTACCTCACCGGCCACACGTTCTTCCCCTCACTGATCTCCGGCCCCTTCCACGACGGCCTGATCGTGGCGTTCGTCTTCGCGATCACCGCCTGCCTGGTCGCCGCGGCAGCGTCGTGGTTCATGGGTGAGAAGTTCGTCCACGCCGACGACCAGCACGAGGTGGTGATCGACTTCGCCCAGCCCGAGGTCGGCACCCCGGAGACGTCGCCCGAGACCCAGGGGGCGCGGCCGTGAGCGCCGTACGACGTGCTGCGGCGCCGACACGGCTGGCCGGCGAGCTGCGCACCGAGGTCCACCGCCTCGCCTACCACCTCCGCACCCCTGCGACCCGCTCCGGCATCACGCCCACCCGGCTGGCGGCGCTGGCGGCGCTGACCCGCCACCCCGACGGGCTACGGCAGGGCGACCTCGCCGAGCTGATGGGGATGTCGGCGCCGAGCATGACCCGGCTGGTCGAGATCCTGCTCGAGGCCGGATGGGTCGAGCGGCTGCGCGACCCCGCCGACCAGCGGGCGCTGCTGGTCCGGCTTGCCCCGGCCGGTCGCAAGACCCTCGACACCCTGCGCGAGGAGTCGACCGGTCAGCTGAGCGAGGAGCTCGCCGACCTGACCCCCGAGGAGCGGGCCGCCCTCGAGGCGGCCGTCCCGGTGCTCCGCAAGCTGGCCGACCGGCACGTCGAGGGCTGACCCGCGGCCGAGGCCCAGCGGCACGAGGCCCGGCCGCGGCTAGGCGTGGCGGCGGGCCAGGGCGGCGTCGTACGCCGTGTCGAGGCCACGGCGGAGCAGGTCGATGAGGGCCGGTACCTCGTCGACGGCGAGCCGGAACGACCCGGCGCAGACGTTCTCCCGCCACAGGGAGAGCACGACCAGTCCCGACTCCTGGTGCCAGGAGACCCGCAGGGCGCGGTCGCCCCCACGGGCGTCGAGGAAGATCTCCCCGGCCGCGGGCAACGGACGCGCAGTGGCCATCTCGTGATTCTCCGCCCGCCGGGGCCATCTGTCACTGGCCCGGGTGGATGGTCGAGCATGGCCCGAAGCGCGGCTACCCTCGGGGGCATGCCGGAGCTGCCCGAGGTCGAGGCCCTGGCCCTCGACCTGAAGGGCCGCCTCGACGGACACGCGATCGCCAAGATCCACCTGGCCGCGTTCAGCGCCCTGAAGACCTTCGACCCGCCCGTCACGGCGCTCGAGGGCACCCTCGTCGACGATGTCACCCGGCACGGGAAGTTCCTCGACATCGAGGCCAGCGGCCTCCACCTGATCTTCCACCTCGCCCGCGCGGGCTGGATCCGCTGGCGCGACGAGCTGCCGAGCGTGCCGCCCCGACCCAGCAGCAAGTCGGGACTGGCGGTCCGGGTGGTGCTCGACGACCAGTCCGGCATCGACGTCACCGAAGCCGGCACCAAGAAGAGCCTCGCCGCCTACGTCGTCCGGTCACCGCAGGACGTGCCCGGCATCACCAGCCTCGGGCCCGACCCGCTCGACGACGCCTTCACCCGCGACGTGCTGGCGAACATCCTCGAGGACGCCGGCCGCTCCCAGATCAAGGGCGTGCTGCGCCACCAGGGCACCATCGCCGGCATCGGCAACGCCTACAGCGACGAGATCCTGCACGCGGCCAAGATGTCGCCGTTCAAGCCCGCCAACAGCCTGACCGCGGCCGAGCTCGACCAGCTGTTCGCGGCGGTCAAGGACGAGCTCGGCGACGCGGTCGAGCGGTCGCGCGGCCTGGCGGCCAGCGAGCTCAAGGGCGAGAAGAAGACCCACCTGGCGGTGCACGGGCGCACCGGCGAGGCCTGCCCGGTCTGCGGCGACACCGTGCGCGAGGTCAGCTTCGCGGACTCGTCGCTGCAGTACTGCCCGACCTGCCAGACCGGCGGCAAGCCCCTGGCCGACCGCCGGATGTCGCGTCTTCTCAAGTAGGTGCTGGAGTAGGCCCATGCAGATCCCGACCGCTTCCGTCTCCGGCGTGCCCGACCCGCTGCCCGACGGCCTGGTCGTCCTCGACGTACGCGAGCAGAACGAGTGGGACGCCGGCCACGTCGATGGGTCGGTCCACCTCCCGCTGATGCAGCTCGGCGAGGGCTACGCCGACCTGCCGGCGGGTGCCCAGACGCTGGTCGTGTGCCGGTCGGGCAACCGCTCGGCCCACGCCACGGCGTTCCTGCTTCAGCAGGGCATCGAGGCGGTGAACCTCGACGGTGGCCTGCTGGCGTGGGCGCGCGCCGGGCGGCCGTTGGTCACCGACGACGGCAGGCCTCCCGCGGTGCTGTAGCGCGTCAGGACGCCCCGGCGCTCGGCAGGAGGCCGCCAGCGCACTCCTTGACGTAGTAGGTGATGAACGCCTGCACGTCGGCGAGGTCCTGCGACTTGAAGTCCTGGGCGATCTTGGCGATGTCGCTGTCGCTGGGGTTCGACGAGCTGATCTGGGCCATCTTGCCGACCAGCACCTCGAAGCCGTGGCGAGCCGACGCGTCGATGTCGCTCGGGGTGCCGACCTTCGACATCGTGGCGGCGACCTCCGACGGCTTCGAGCCGGTGCCCGAGCTCTGGAGGGTGCCGCAGAAGTCGGCCTTGGCGGCATCCGTCGGCGCGCTGCCGGCGTCGCCGCCTCCGGTGCTGCTCGAGCTCCCGCCTCCGCACGCGGTCAGGCTCGCGGAGCCGGCGACCAGCAGCGCGGCTGCGGCGAGCGTCTTCCTCGCTGAAATATGGAGGTCCATGGTGGGTCCCTTCCGTCCTCGGAGTCGCCCGATCGACGGGTCTCAGGCACCACTGTGCCGGGTCGCCGGCGTGGGCGGAACGTCGGGGAGGCGTGTCGTCAGGTCGAGGTCGGGGGTGCGGAGCACCTGCTCGAGCAGCCGGAGGTAGTCGGCCCGGCCGACCTCGCGCATCCCGAGCGACGCCAGGTGGGGGGTCAGCCACTGGGCGTCGACCAGTCGGTCCTCTCCGTCGTCCATCAGGCGCGTCAGCGCGAGCAGCGCGACCTTCGACGCGTCGGTCTCGTGGTGGAACATCGACTCCCCGGCGAACAGACCGCCGATCGCGACGCCGTAGAGACCCCCGACGAGCCGGTCGCCGCGCCAGGTCTCGACCGAGTGCACCCAGCCGAGCTCGTGGAGCCGGAGGTACGCCGTACGGATCTGGCCGTCGATCCAGCCGGACGGACGGCGCGGGTCGGCGCAGGCGTCGATCACCTTCGCGCACGCGGTGTCGACGCGGATCTCGAACCGTCGCGCCGAGCGACGCAGCGACCGCGAGACGGTGATCTCCGCGGGCCGGAGCACCGCACGCCGGGTCGGGCAGAACCACGCCATCGGCGAACGGCGGCCGCCCATCGGCATCGGGAAGAGACCGCGTCGGTAGGCTTCCAGCACCGTGCCCGGCTCGAGATCGGCACCGGTGGCGACCAGGTCGTCATCGGGGTGGAAACGCTGCGGCGGCGGGAACTCCCAGGCGGTGGGAGGAGGCTCGACCGGCACGACTTCCACGCTAGCCTCCCGGGCTCCGACGTACGATCACAGACATGGCCGGCACGAAGGCGACCACCACGAGCACCGAGCGGCAGCCCGCACGGCTCACCGAGCTCGCGCCCGGCCTCACCGCGGCGTTCGTCCGTGAGGCACTCCACCGGGCCATCCACGGCGTCGGTCCGCTGCCGCCGGCGGCAGCAGCTGCCGAGGCTCAGCTCCGGGAGCAGCACGGCAACGTCGAGCGCGCGATCCACGAGGTGATCGAGAACCACGTCCGCTACGCCGGCGCGCAGGGCTTCGTGACCAACCTCGGCGGCGTGGCCCTGATGACGGTGATGGTGCCGGCCAACATCTCCGGGCTGGCGCTGGTGCAGTGCCGGATGATCGCCGGCATCGCCCACCTGCGCGGCTACGACCTGAGCGACCCGCGGGTGAAGAACGCCGTGCTCGTCTGCCTCCTCGGCGAGGAGACGGTGCAGGCACGGGTGACCGACCGGTCGATCCCCGCCCCGCCGATGGCGATCGCCACGGCTCCCGCGCACGACCCGACGCTCGACCAGGTCGTCTCCACCGAGGTCGCCGCCGACCTGGTCGCGAAGGTCGCGGGCAAGCGCGTGGCGGGCAAGGCGGGTCGGCGGGTCCCGCTGGTGGGCGGGTTCATCGGTGCCGGCGTCGACGGCTACGCCACCTGGCGGATCGGGCGTTACGCCGACCGCGAGCTGCTGCCCCTGGCGCGCCGATAGGCCTTCATCGCGTTGCGGCCGGTCGCGCTCGCCTCGAGCCGACGCACGATCTTCTGCCGGAACCGGTAGGTCGGCCGCAGGTAGGACCGCTCCAGCGACCGGTAGGCGCCGTCGAGCTCGGCGGCACGCTGCTCGAGCTCACGCTGGAGCTGGGCGTTGTCGAGGAGGAGAGCCTTGAGCGCGTCCACCGCGGCCCCGGCGACCAGCGCCTCGTCGGGATGGTCGGGATCGGCGTACGACGAGACCGGCGCCCCGCCGCGGAGGTCGTCGAGGTCGCCGATGACGTCGTAGCGCCGGGCCTGGATCTCCTCGATCCACGACTCCTCCAGCGCAGCCGCCCAGGGGTGTACGTCGGGTGGCAGGGCGAGGCGCGGCGACGACGTACGCCGCGAGAGGGTCTGGTGGGCGATCAGCTCGCGGACCAGCGGCCGGTAGAAGTGGGGCTCGAGCTCCTCGTTGGCGGCCCGGTTGATGCGGCGGATCAGGGCGGTCTCGGGGGCGCCGAGTGACGGGTTGACCCGCTCGCCGTCGAGCTCGAGCGGGATCCCGTCGAGCCCGAAGGCAGTGACGAACCGCTTCCACAGCAGGTCGGGTGCCTCGCCCGCACGTGGGACCGTCACCAGGTGCACGTGCTCGGGCGGCAGGTCGTGGCCCCAGCGCTCGAGGATGTCGGGGATCTCCTGGACGCCCCAGAACCACGTGGGGATCCGGCCCTCGCGCCGGGGATCCTGGA
>JAHEXO010000597.1 GCA_023252065.1 Nocardioides sp.
CCGACCTGGTCGGCGGAGTCGACGAACATCGCCGGCTTGAAGCAGATGGTGCGGAAGCCCTGGCTCAGCTGACGGGGCAGGTCGGCCAAGGCCTCGTCGAGGTCTGCCACGTCGTCGGGACCCTGGAAGCGACCGCGGATCCCGCCGACCATCTCCAGCTCGGAGATGTCCCGGCCGTGCTCGCGCATCGTCTCGGCGAGCAGGTCCAGGTCGTCCTGGCTCAGCGGTCCGAAGGGGTTGAGGCCGCGACCGTACCGCGCCAGGCGACGTGCGAGCGGGGGGTGCATCCCCTGGCCGCCGAACCACAGCGCCGGGCCGGACGGGGTGGCGGCGCCGGGCTCGAGCCACACGTCGGTGAAGGGGAACCGCGGGCCCTGGTGGCTGATCGGGTAGGGCCCCCACGACTTCTGGAGCACCTCCAGCTGCTCGTCGAGGATGCGTCCGCGCTCGGCGAACGGGACGCCGAGCGCGTCGTACTCGTCCCGCGACCACGAGACCGTCGGCAGCACCACGAGCCGCCCGCCCGAGAGCAGGTCGAGGGTGCCGAGCTCCTTGGCCAGCAACAGCGGATGACGCAGCGGCGCGATGATCGCGCCGGCGACGAGTCGGAGGGACGACGTCGCCTGGGCGATGGCCGAGAGCAGCACGATGCTGCTCGGCCACGCGGTCGACGGCGGCTGGTTGCCCGGCGCGGCGTAGTCGCGTGGGTTCGCCATCGGACCTGCGGCACCGGCGTCACGACCCAGGACGACGTGCTCGCTGAGCATCACCCCGTCCACGCCGGCGCGCTCCCCCTGCACGGCGAGGTCGACCAGGCCACGCAGGTCCCGCTCGTCGACGAGCGCCTGGTTCTCGGTGAGCACCATCAGCAGACGCACGGCACTTGACGACATCGGGGCTCCCATCGAAATTCGTTTGGATCCGAACGTTATGGCGCCGACCCGAGGGTCGTCAAGGACGGAGCAGTGAGTCCGGAGCTAGCCGTCGGACCCGTCGTCGAGCTGGGCCAGCTCGGCCCGCAGGCTCCGGTTCTCCTCGCGCAGCTCCAGCACCTGTCCCACTCCGGCGAGGTTGAGGCCCTGGCCCAGGAGGGCGGTGATGGCGGCGACGCGCTCCAAGTCGTCCGAGCTGTACCGGCGCGTGCCCCCGTCGGTGCGGAAGGGGGTGAGCAGGCCGCGCTGCTCGTAGACGCGCAGCATCTGCGGGTCGACCCCGCTCAGCTCGGAGGCGACCGAGATCGAGTAGACGGCGTGATCTCCCGCGATCTCGGGTCCGGTGTCACTCATGGCCCGGAAAACTCTGCCAGAGACCAGACATCATCTCCAACAGCCGGTACAACCGGCCTCGCCCGACCGGCCTCAGCGCACCGAGATCGTCTGGCTCTTCACCGCCTCGACGTTGCCCGCGACGTCCCACGACCGGAACCGCACGGTCCTGGTCGCGCTGACCGAGAACGCACCCGAGTACGTCGGGCTGCTCAGCGTCGGCGTACTCCCGTTGGTGGTGTAGTGGGTGCTGGAGACTCCCGAGCCACTCGCACCATCGGTCGAGGTCATCGCCACCGTGACCGCGCCGACGTACGTCGTGCCGAGACACGGGAGGCCGTTGCACCAGATGGTCGTCGTGGGAGCGGTGCCGTCGATCCGGACCAGCTGCGACTTGACCGCCTCGGCGTTGCCCGCCGCGTCGACGGAGAAGTACTTCACCGTGCGGGTGGCGGTGACGCTGAACGACCCCGTGTAGCGCGTGCTCGCCGTCGTCGGGGTCGAGCCGTCCGTCGTGTAGTACGTCGCGGAGACGCCGGACCCGCCCGTGGCGTCGGTGGCGGCGAGCCGCACCGTGACCGAGGCCTGGTACCACCCGGTCGAGCACGTGTTGTTGTTGCAGGTGATGGTCGACGTGGGAGCGGTGGTGTCGAGGCGGATCGCCTGCGACTTGGCCGTCTCGCTGTTGCCGGCGGTGTCGACGGAGAAGAACCTCACCGTGCGGGTCGCGGTGACGCTGAACGCACCGGTGTACCGCGTGCTCGCCGTCGTCGGGGTCGACCCGTCCGTCGTGTAGTACGTCGCGGCCACGCCCGACCCACCACTGGCGTCGGTCGAAGCCAGGCTGACCGTCACCGCAGCGCGGTACCACCCCGTGGAGCACGCGGCGCCGTTGCAGGCGATGGTCGTCGTCGGCGCGACTGCGTCGATCTGGATCAGCTGCAGACCTGTACCGACCTCTCCGCGCACCTTCACGACCGTGGGGGCCAAGGTAGACGCAGAAGCAGAAGCGACGCCATCACTGCGCACCCCGCGCCCGGGCCTTCCGCTCACTCCCTCGAAGGTGAATAGTGGTAGTTGCGGCCTCAACCACACGCGCCTGAACGAGCGGGGAGCACCTTGCTGGACGAGACCACACTGAGCGAGCTCGAGGCCCGTCGGGCCGAGCTGCGCGAGCACTACCTGCGGCCCGTCGCCGAGCGGGCCTCGCCCGGGCGCGGCATCCACCACGCGGCCCTGATCTGCTCCGACGTCGAGAAGACGATCCAGTTCTACCAGGACGTTCTCGGGTTCCCGCTGGTAGAGCTCGTGGAGAACCGCGACTACACGGGGTCCTCGAACTTCTT
>JAHEXO010000598.1 GCA_023252065.1 Nocardioides sp.
ACCCGACTCCACGAAGTCGACGAAGCGAGGGCAGGCCTGGGTGGTGAGGGTGACCTGCGGTGCGGCGGCGAACGCGTCGTCGTAGGCCAGCGACTCGGCCGTGGCTCGGGTGCAGATGACCCCGATGCGCCCGCTGCGCGTCGCAGCCACGGCACGCCGGGTCGCCGGGAGGATCACCTCGACGACGGGTACGTCGTAGCGCTCGCGGGCGTCGCGGAGCATCGCCGCGCTGGCGGAGTTGCAGGCGATGACCAGGGCCTTGACGCCCTGGGTGACCAGGTGGTCGAGGCACTCCAGGGCGTACTCGCGGACCTCGCCGATCGGCTTGGACCCGTAGGGCTGACGTGCGGTGTCACCGAGGTAGAGCACCGACTCGTGGGGCAGCTGGTCGATCACCGACCGGGCCACGGTCAAGCCACCGAACCCCGAGTCGAAGATGCCGATCGGCTCTTCGAGGTCAGGACGGGGCATAGCGCCACAGGCTAGGTGGTCGCGCCCTCCGCGCGCGAGGTGACGCACTCCGGTCCCGCAGCCCTACTCGAACAGCTTGGCCTGGGGTGGTGCGAACTGCGGGTCGACGCCGTCGAAGAGGCTGCTCACCGACTCACCCGCGTGGCAGCGGGCAATCGCCTCGGCAAACAGCCCGGCCACGCTGCGGACCTGGAGCTCGGGCCAGTACGACGGCGCGGGCACGGTGTCGGTGGTGACCACCTCGGTGATCATCGGGTGCTCACGCAGCCGGTCGACGGCCTTGCCCACGAACAATCCGTGGGTGCACGCGACCGCCGCTCCGGTGCAGCCCTGGTCGGCGAGCCGGTCGAGGAGCTCCACGATCGACCCGCCGGTGGCGATCTCGTCGTCGAGCACGATGGCCCGCTTGCCCTGGACGTCACCGACGATGGAGTCGATCACGACCCGGTCGTCGGCGAGCCGGCGCTTGCTGCCGGCCGCGACACCGACACCGAGGAGCCGGGAGAGCTGGGTGGCGGTCTTGGCGTTGCCGAAGTCGGGCGAGACCACGATCGCGTTGGTGAGGTCCTGGGCCAGGAAGTGGTCGGCGAGGATGCCGAGCGCCGTGAGCTGGTCGACCGGCACCGAGAAGAACCCGTGCACCTGGGGCGCGTGCAGGGTCATGGTGATGACCCGGTGGACGCCGGCGGTCTTCAGCATGTCGGCGACCAGACGGCCACCGATGGAGATGCGGGAGGCGTCCTTCTTGTCCGAGCGCGCGTAGGAGAAGAACGGGATGACGGCGGTGATCGAGGCGGCACTGGCGCCGCGGGCCGCGTCGATCATCAGGAGGAGCTCCATGAGGTGCTCCTGGGTCGGCGGCACCAGCGGCTGCACGACGTAGACGTCGCGCTGGCGGCAGTTTGCCTGGAGCTGGGCCTGGAGGCAGTCGTTGCTGAAGCGCGTCATCTCCACCGACGACAAGGGGACGCCGAGGTCGACGCAGATGTCCTGGGCCAGGGGGCGATGGGCGGAACCGCTGAAGACGACGACATCGCGCTTGGGCACGGGGGGGACTCCAGGGGGCTGGGCGGCGGTCGGGGCCAGAGTAACCCGCTCCTGGGCAGGGAGACAGGCCCGATCAGACCCCGGAACCCAGGTCCGGCGAGAGGCAGGTATCAGGGCTCGGGTCCCTCCCTCCTGGGAACACATGCGACTCCACACGTTCCTCGTCAGCGGCGCTGCGGCTGCCGCGTCCGTCGTCCTCGTCACCGGTCCCGCGCTGGCCCAGCAGATCGACGGCACCAGCGCCGCCGACCACCTCGTCGGGACGTCGGTCCGTGACACGGTCAGGGGTCATGCCGGTGCCGACGTGATCGAGGGCCGGGGCGGTCCGGACCGACTCCTCGGCCAGGCCGGCAACGACCAGATCTTCGGCGGCGCGGGCCGCGACCTGCTCGAGGGCGGCCCCGGCGCCGACCGGCTCGTCGGCGGGCCTGGCGGCGACTTCTTCCACGGCGGGCTGAGCCGCGACGTCATCCGGGCCGGCGGCGGCGCCGACCAGCTCGAGACCATCCAGGGCGCCGACCGCATCTTCATGGGCCCGGGCAACGACTCGCTCAGCTTCCTCACCGACGACGGCGTACGGGCCGTGATCGACTGCGGCAGCGGCCACGACGTCGTCAACTACCTCGGGCCGATCGACACCGCCGACGTGATCCGCGGCAACTGCGAAGAGGTCAACGCCAACACGTCCGACTGACGTCCGCTCAAGCCCACAGCTGGCCTTCGAGCGCCTCCTCGGCCTCGTCGATGGTGCCCTCGTAGGCGCCGGTGGAGAGGTACTTCCAGCCGCCGTCGCAGACCACGAACGCGATGTCGGCGCGCTCCCCGGCTTTGACCGACTTGGCGGCCTGGGCCAGCGCTGCGTGCAAGATGGCGCCGGTCGAGACGCCCGCGAAGATCCCCTCCGCCTCGAGCAGCTCCCGGACCCGTCGTACGGCGTCACGCGGCCCGACCGAGAAGCGCGCGTCGATCAGGGACTCGTCGTAGAGCTCGGGGACGAACCCTTCGTCGAGGTTGCGCAGGCCGTAGACCAGCTCGCCGTAGCGCGGCTCCGCGGCGACGATCCGCACCTCGGGCTTGTGCTCGCGGAAGTAG
>JAHEXO010000599.1 GCA_023252065.1 Nocardioides sp.
GACGGCACCTGCGATGCGTTCGAGTGCCGGCAGGTCCTCGGGCGCGAGCCGGTCGATGAAGTGGCAGCGCACGGAGGCGACGTGAGCCGGGACAGCCTGCTCCAGCGTCTCCATCCCGTCCTCGGCGAGGATCAGCAAGCACCCCCTGCCGTCGGTCGGGTCGGGAGCACGACGGAGGAGACCGCGCGCCTCCATCCGGCCGGCATGGCGTGAGAGACGGCTGCGGGACCACTCCATCTTGGCGGCCTGGTCGCGGAGCGTGCTGGTGCGGGACGGCCGCTCGGACAGGCTGCTGAGTACCTCGTAGCCGGGATCCGAGAGGCCCACGGCGGCGAGGTCGCGTGCCGTCGCTGCCTGGTGGCCGACGACCATCGCGCGGAACGCTCGCCAGGCGCGTTCCTCGTCTGTCGCGACAAGACCAGCCCTTCGTTGTCACGACGCACGTGCTGACTTTCTGCGATCCCCGACAAGTCCGGGGGCCACAGCGATGAACTCGGTCGGGCAAGCGCGAGGGCAGCGCAGAGGTGTCTTCGCAGGTCAGCGAGACTCCGAAGATGGAGCCGCCTGTCGGAATCGAACCGACGACCTATTCATTACGAGTGAATCGCTCTACCGACTGAGCTAAGGCGGCCTGCTGCCCGAGCCGACCTCGGCGAGGAGGTGGTCCGGGCAACGGCCGGAAGTATACGGAGCGCCGTCGGCGGTCCGGGAATCGGCATCGCTGCCGGCGCTCGGGTCAGCAGCGCGTGCCGTTGGGCGGTACGACGCCGGAGACCAGGTAGGAGTGGACGAGGTCGTCGATGCAGGCGTTTCCGGTGTGGTAGCCGGTGTGGCCGTCACCGTTGCGGGTGAC
This sequence comes from Nocardioides sp., assembly GCA_023252065.1. The sequence goes on from JAHEXO010000599.1 coordinate 854, forward strand.
CAGCACGCCCGAGTCGAGGACCCGGGCCAGGTGCACGGCCCAGGGGTAGGGGGTGGCCGGGTCTCGCGTCGTACCGATGACGACGATCGGGGCGGCGCCCTTGGCGTGGATCACCGGCGGCTTGTCCTCGGCCCGCGGCCGGAAGCCGTTGCACGAGGTGAGGGCCCAGGCGAACACCTTGCCGAAGACCGGCGAGGCCTTCTCGAAGGCGGGATAGTGGGACGGCACCTGCGAGGCCGGGACGGCGTAGGGGTCGTCGAGGCAGGAGATGTCGACGAACGCCTCCATGGAGTTGTTCTCGAACGTGCCGTCGGAGCTGCGCGCGGCGTAGGCGTCGGCCAGCACCATCAGTCCGGTGCCGTCGCCGGAGAGCGCCATCCGCAGGGCGTTGCTGAGCAGGACCCAGTAGGCCTTGCTGTAGAGGGTGACCGCGACGCCGTAGAACGCGTTGCCGGCGGTGAGCTCGCGGCTGCCGGCGGGAAGCGGGTGCTGGGCGAGCTGGTCGAGGAGGTCACTGATCTTCTGCTCCACCTCGGGCACGGTCTTGCCGAGGAAGCAGCCGCCGGACGAGGCGATGCAGTTGGCGGCGTAGGCGTCGAGGGCGCGCTGGAACCCACCGGCCTGCTGCACCGACGAGGCGAGGGTGCCGAGGGTCGGGTCGACCGCGCCGTCGAGCACGAAGCGGCCGACACGGTGGGGGAACAGCTGGGCGTAGGTGGCACCGAGCTTGGTGCCGTAGGAGGAGCCGAGGTAGTTCAGCGTCGACTCCCCCAGCGCCGCGCGCAGCACGTCCATGTCGCGTGCCGCCTCGACCGTGGACACGTGACCGGCGAGCGCACCGGACAGGCGGCTGCAGCCGGCGGCCAAGGCGCGCTGGGCACGGACGTACGACGCGACCTCGGCGGGCGTGGAGGGCTCGGGGTCCTGGCCGAGGTAGGCGTTGAGGGCCTGGTCGCTGAGGCAGTCGACCGGGGCGCTGGCGCCGGTGCCGCGTGGGTCGAAGCCGACGATGTCGAAGTGCTGGAGCAGCGGCTCGCCGAACTGTCCGGGGCCCAGGGCCGCGAACGACGTGCCGGGCTCGCCGGGACCGCCGGGGTTGACCACCAGCGAGCCGATCCGCTTGCCCGAGGCCGGCACCTTCAGCAGGGCCAGCTCGATCGTGCGCCCGTCGGGGTGGGCGTAGTCGAGCGGGACGGTGAGCTTGGCGCACTGGTGGCCGTTGGAGCACTCGGACCAGTCGATCTTCTGGTCGTAGAAGCGGGCGAGGCCCGCCTCGGGCGGCTTGGTCGCCGGCGCACCGGTCGAGGGTGCGACCGGCGTCGGCCCCCCGGCGGCACCCGCCGAGTCGCTGCCGTGCTGGGCGACGACGATGCCGGCGCCTGCGACGAGGACCACGACCACCAGCAGGACGATCGCGACGGCGACGCGCTTCACCGGGCCGGCGCCTTCGGAGCCTTGAGCGCCACCATCAGCGACTCGAGCGCCAGCGCGGGCGGCACGTTGAACTCGAGCATCTGCTCGCGGGCCTCGAAGATCCACCCGATCCGGCGCAGGTTGAGCTCGGCTGTCGAGCCGTTGACGATCGTCTCCACGTCGCGGCGGATCTCCTCGTTGACCAGGGGCACCCCGCCGGTGGCTAGGGCGATCGCGTCTCGGTAGACCTAGGCGAGGTCCATCATGGTGCGGTCGACGGCGTCGAGGTGGCGCCGCTTCGCGCGCCCCTTCTGCGCCTTCTCCAGCGCCGCGGCTGCGGGGG
>JAHEXO010000078.1 GCA_023252065.1 Nocardioides sp.
CCAGGCGGATGATCTGCGCCAGGGTGCTGTCGGCGCCAACGGCGTCGGCGCGGACGACCAGGGTGCCGGTGCGGTTCGCGGTAGCTCCGATGACCCGGTCGTCGGGCCGCTTGTCGACGGGGACGGACTCGCCGGTGAGCATCGACTCGTCGACCGTGGAGGCGCCCTCGACGACGGTGCCGTCTACCGGGACGTTCTCGCCAGGGCGGACGCGTACGAGGTCGCCGACGGCTACCTGGTCGAGGGGCACGTCGACCTCGACGGTGCCGTCCGGACCGTCGCGGAGGACCCGGGCAGTGGTGGGTGCCAGGCCGACCAGGGTGTTGATCGAGGCGGCGGTCCGCTTCTTGGCCTTGAGCTCGAGCCAGCGGCCCATCAGGACCAGGGCGACCACGATGAGGGCGGTCTCGAAGTACAGGTGGATGGGCAGGCCCCAGGTCTGGGACTGGGCGGGCCAGAGGGTGACGAAGGCGCTGTAGCTGTAGGCGACGCCGGTGCCGAGGGCGACGAGGGTGTCCATGGTGGTGGCCCGGTGCTTGGCCGCGGTCCAGGCCCGGCGGTAGATGTCGGCGCCGGCCCACAGCTGGACGCTGGTGGCGATGACCAGGATCAGCGGCATCAGCCAGTCCATGGTGTCGATGTAGAGCGGTAGGTACATGACGGCCATCAGCGCCAGGCCGGTGGTCAGGGCGACCTTCCAGCGCCGCTGGAGGTGGGCGATCTCGGTGTCGCGGCGAGCGTCGAGCTCGTCGACCGGAGAGGGTGCCGCCGCGAGGGCGCCGTCTCCGGTGGCGTCTCCGGCGTTGTAGCCGGGGGCGGTCCGGTCGGGGGTGGGGTCGGTGCGGGGTGTGGCGGTGTAACCGGACGTGGTCACCGCGGCGGTCAGCGTCTCCAGGGAGGTGAAGGCGGGGTCGTAGGAGACGGTGGCGGTCTCGTTGGCGAGGTTGACCGAGGCCGCGACCACACCGTCGACGCGGGTGAGCGTCTTCTCGACCCGCCGCACGCAGGAGGCGCAGGTCATGCCGCCGATGTTGATGCTGGTCTCGACGCACTCAGCGGTCTGGGTCGGGCCGGGTGCGGGGGTGGTCGTCGCGGTCATCTCGGTTCCTCGGTCTGGTGGAGGGTGGTGCGTGGCCTGTCGAGGGGGCGTACTGGTCAGGAGGCGAGCTCGTAGCCGGCCTCGTCGATGGCGGCGGCCATCTCGGTGGGGGTGACCTCGCGGCGGCCGGCGACCGTGACGCGGCCGGTGGCCAGGTCGACGGCGACGTCGGTGACGTCGGTGATGGCGCCGACCTCCTCCTTGACGGCGGCCACGCAGTGGCCGCAGGTCATGCCGGTGACTTCGAAGGTCTGCTGGAAGGTGGACATCTGGTGCTCCTCGGTGGGCTGGTGTGGTGGTCGGTGGGTTCGTTCGTCGGGTTCAGCCTGGGTGTCGGGGTCGCCGGGTCGCGCCGGCGAAATCGCCGGGGTGTGCGTCGGTGGTGTCGGTGGGTCGCGCTCCGGCGAGTGCTCGGGGGTCTGCTCGCCGGAGCGCGGCTGGGGGTGAATCAGGCCGTCAGGCGCTCGTCCGAGACCACCTCGGTCGGGGCCTGGATGGCTGGGGTGCGCAGCCAGGCGGCCGAAACCACGGCGCCGACGGCCGCGATGGCGGCGGCCCCGATGAGGGCCGCCGAGTATCCATCGGTGAGGCCACCGAGGTCGGTGGAGGGGCCGTCGGTGCCGAATGCCGCCGCAACTGCGGTCATCGCTGCCAGCCCGAGGGCGGAGCCGATCTGGTAGTTGGTGTTGACGATGCCGGCTGCCAGGCCGGCCTCCTCCGGGGCGGCCGAGGACAGGGCGAGTCCGAGCGAAGGGATGAAGGCCATTGCCATGCCGGCGGCGGTGACGAGACTGGCAGGCAGGACGTCGAACCAGAAGCTCCCGTCGGCGCGGATGAGGGACAGCCAGGCCAGACCGGCAGCCAGAGTGGCCAGGCCGGCCACGGTCAGAATCTTGGGGCCGTACCTGGCGATGAGCCGCGGCGCGACGGTGACCATCCCGACCATGATGGTGACCGTCAGCGGGAGCAAGGCCGCGCCGCTGGCGAAGGCCCCGAGCCCGAGCACTTGCTGCAGGTAGAGGTTGACGAAGAAGAACATCGGGATCCAGGCGGCTCCCAGGAGGAACTGAGCGGCGTTCGCGGCCGCCAGATTGGGCGCCTTGAAGATGCCCAGCCGGATCAGCGGCGCGTCGGACCTGGCCTGGACGCCGACGAACGCTCCGACCAGAACGAACCCGACCAGCCCGGCGAGGAGAGTGGACGCTGAGGTCCAGCCGGCTTGGGGTGCGCGGACGACCGCGAAGACGATGGAGGCCAGCCCGAGGGTCACGGTGATGGCTCCGCCGACGTCGACCGACCCGCGACGTGCGGGCCCAGCAGGCAAGACCGACGGCGCCAGCGCGACGACTGTCGCCGCGATGGGAACGTTGATGAAGAACACCCACGGCCAGGACGCGAACTGGGTGAGAACGCCGCCGAGGAACACTCCGGCGGTGCCGCCGGCGGGGGCCGCAGCACCGTAGACCGCGAGCGCCTTGGTCATCTCCCGTGGCGTCGACCCGAAGACGGTGAACAGCAGGGTGAGTGCTGCGGGTGCGATGAGTGCCGACCCGGCACCCTGGGTGGCGCGGCCGACGAGTTCGACGGCCGGGCTGCCTGCGGCGCCCGCCACCAGCGAACCTGCCGCCAGCACGACCCAGCCGGTGGAGAAGACGCGGCGGGCTCCGAGCAGGTCGGAGAGCCGGCCGCCGAGGAGCAGGAGCCCACCGAACGCCACGACGTAGGCGTTGAAGACCCAGCTGAGGCCTTGAGGCGTGAAGCCGAGGTCCCGCTGGATCTCGGGTAGCGCGACTCCGATGATGGAGGTGTCCATGATGACCATGAACTGGGCCGCGGCGATGAGGCCGAGCGCGAGCCAGCGTCTGCTGCTCGGTGCCGCGGAGCGTGAAGTGGACGACATGGTGAGCCCTTCCTGGGTGACGGACCAGTTGCTTTTGGCGGTGGTTCCGGGTTCTGCTGTGCTCGGGGAGCGTCACAGCGGTCTCTGTCCGGTCTCTGTCCGGTCTCTGGCGTTTGTTCAGACCAGGTCGGGGTGGTAGGTCGTCTCGGTAAAGGCCTCGAGGACGTCCTCGACCGTCATCGACCCGCTGAGGCGGACGGTCGATGTGGCGGAGTCTGCAACGACGGTCTGCACGCCGCGCACGTCGCGCAGTCGGGCGGTGACCTCCCGGACGCATCGTCGGCAGCCGATGCCGTCGACGTGCAGGGTCATCTCGCTCATCGATGCTCGCTCTCAGGGGTCGGGGGCGTCCGCAGTGCGAGAGTCGAGTGTGGGGCTGTCCGCCCGCTGTCCGGTCTGCGCCTCCGGCGACCGTCCGCCCGGCAGCGACCGGACAGTGGGAGGAAAGCACTCGCGGCCATCCTCGGGGACAACCTGGCCATCTTGCCGGTGTGAGAAACCGTGTCGAGGTCCACGCTCGAGTGAGAGAAGCCACCCGTTCCAGTCATTGCGAGAGCGAGACCGCCATGAACATCAACACCTTTGGTACCGAGCAGCACAACCACCCGCAGCACACCGTGCAGCCGGCGCAAGTCTGCTGGTGTGGACAGGAGCTGGAGTTCACGCGGTCGACGTTCTGCCCACGATGCGGGAGCGCACTCCGGCCCGGCACCACCCCTGTGGCCGTCATCCTCCCCGCGGTTTGATGCGCCCCGTCCGTCAGGTCGACCCGCTTGCCGGGTCGCGCGGGTCGGCAGCAACCGACCCTGCACCTGCACCGACTGGGTCGCACCGCTCGTGCCGCGGCGCCGGCCGTGCGAACCGCTCTCGGATGTCGGCCGCCTCGCGAGCCATCCGGGCTCCGTCCTCCCACCGGTCCGCCTGCCGGGCCAGCCTTCCCAGGCCCTCGAGCGAGGCCGCGGTCACGCTCGGCTCTCCCAGCTTCCTCCCGACCACCAGCGCCTGTTCGTACAGGCCCCAAGCCTCCGCAGCCTCGCCGAGCGCCTCGGCGCAACGTGCCCGCCCGGCCAGCGCGATGCCGACCCACACCGGCGTACCGAGCCGCTCGAACCCGACGACAGCTTCGTCGTAGCGCGCCGCCGCGTCTTGCCACCTGTCCTCGACCTCGGCGAGCAGCCCGTAGCCGTAGCCGGCGAGCACCTCCCCCGCCCCGTCACCTACCTCCTGGGAGGCGCTCGCAGCCCGGTCGAACAGGTCGCGGGCGGTCTGCAGCTCTCCGACGTAGACCTTCTCGACCGCCAGGTCCGCGTAGGCCCACTGCACGGTGTTCCACAGCCCCGCTGAAGCAGCCACGTCGATGGCCTCCTCCAGGACCCGGGCACCTTCCTCCAGCCTGCCGAACTGCCGCAACCCCCATCCGTAGTGGTACAGCGTGGCCGACAGGCCCCACGGGTCCTCGAGCTGGCGGAAAGCGCCGACCGTCGCCGGACCCAGACGCTGGGCCGCATCGACCTCGCCGGCCTTCAGCGCGGTCTCCAGACGCACGAACCCGATGACCGCACGCCCCCAGGCGTCGCCCTCACGGGAGAACTCCTCTTCGGCCTCGTCCAGGAAGGCGTCCGAGCGTTGGCGCTGGGCGCCGGTCACCCCTTCCACCGACACCAGCACTTTCGACAGCGCCGCACGCCACGGGTCGTCGAGGCTGATGAAGATGGCCAGGCTCTCCTCGGCGGTCTCCGCGCAACGCCGATGGGGGTGCACCAGGCACCCGCGCGGCCTCTCCACGATGGACACCGCCTGCAGTGCCCTGGCCCGGGCCCGCGGCGACCCTTCCGTGCTCGCCATCAGGCTGCCCAGGACCTGCCGGCCCTCGAGGTGGCGACCCAGGTGCCAGAACATGCCCAGGGACCCGGCCGTCACCAGAGCCGAGTCGATGTCCCCGCCTGGCCGGGACAGCCACGTGATGGCGGCCCGGACGTTCGGCTGCTCGTCTCGTAGCAAGCGCAAGGTCTCGCGTTGGCCGTGCCCGCGGAGCTCGACCTCGGCTCGCTCGGCCACCGCCCGGAAGTACTCTGCATGCCGCTGCGCGAAGACCTCCGCCTCACCTGAGGTGTGGAGCTGCTCGGCGGCGTACTCCCGCAAGGTCTCCAGCATTCGGTACCGGGTGGTGCGGCCCCGCTCCACCCACACCATGGACCGCTCGATGAGTCGGCCGATGGTGTCGAGCACGACGCCGGAGGACAGCACCTCGTCGGCCAGGACTCCTTCGGCCGCGGTCAACGTCCAGCCGCCCCGGAAGACCGACAACCGGTTGAACGCCCGCCGTTCGACGTCGCTCAACAGCGCGTAGCTCCACTCCACGGTCGCGCGCAGCGTCTGCTGGCGGGCTTCGGCGGTCCGTGTGCCGGCGGTCAGGAACGAGAAACGCTGGGCGAGCCTTTCCGCGATTTCACCCGGTGACATCGCCGCCACCCGAGCGGCCGCGAGCTCCAAGGCCAGCGGGATGCCGTCGAGCGACCGGCTGATGTGGCCGACCGCCGACAAGTCGTCGTGGTCGAACACGAGGCCGGGTCGCACGGCGCGGGCGCGCTCGACGAACAGCTGCGCCGCCGGATACTCCAGCACCCGACCGGGCGGCGTGTTCTCCGGCGGGGTTGGCAGCGGAGACACCGTCACCTGCACCTCGTCGGGCACGGCCAAGGCCTCGCGGCTGGTGGCCAGAACAGTCACCTGCGGGCATCGTCCGAGGATGTCGTCGATGAGGCTCGCCACTACGTCGACGACGTGCTCGCAGTTGTCGACCAGCAGCAGCATGTGGCGCCGCGCAAGGAAGGAGGTGATCCGCTGGCGGACGTCCCCTTCAGCGCTGCTCCCGTCCAGCGGGACGCGCAACGCGTCGGCGACCGCAAGCGGCACCTGGTCGGCGCTCCCGACCGACGCCAGCCTGACCCCGAACGCCCCGTCGGAGAACGAGTTGGCGGCCCGGACCGCGGCGGTGAGCGCCAGGGACGTCTTTCCGGCTCCTCCAGGCCCGATGAGTGTCAGGAGCCGTGCGTCGCCCAGCATGGCGGTCAGGGAGTCGAGCTGCTCGTCGCGGCCGATCAGGGGACGAATGACCGTTGGAAGGTTTGTGGGGGTCGTGGACCCCTCGCCGCTGCGACGTCGGACCGAGGCGACTGCGCTGGCAGCGACCACGTCTGAGCCGCCGCCCAGCGACCCGTCTTGCCGCAGCACCCGCTCGTGCAACGAGCGGAGCGAGACCGACGGCGCCAGCCCGAGTGCCTCGTCGAGGGCGATGCGGGTGCGGGTGTAGACGTCCAGCGCGTCGGCCTGGCGTCCGCTTCGGTAGAGGGCCAGCATCAACAGGCTCGCAACCGACTCCAAGGTCGGGTCCTCGGTCACCAACGGCTCGAGGTCACCGACGACCTCGAAGTGACGCCCGAGGGCCAAGGCCACCTGGGCGCGCTCGGTGACAGCGGCAAGGCGCAGCCCGACCAACCGGGCGCTCTCCGCGGTCGCCCACTGCTCGGTCACGAAGTCGCCCAGCGGCTCACCCCGCCACAGGGCCAACGCGTCGTCGTAGGCCTGCAGGTGGCGCTGCTCGTACCCACCCTCCGCGGCCGCATCGGTGGCGTCCGCTCGGGCCGACCGAACCTTGTCGGCGAACTCCAAGGCGTCGACCTGGGACCGGTCGACGTCGGCGCGATAGCCGACGCCGTCACGTGCGACCAGTTCTTCGAGGCCGATCGGTCTGAGGGCGCGGCGCAGCTTGGAGACCCGTAGTTGCAGGGCGTTCATCGGGTCCACCGGCAATGTCGCCTCGGACCACAGCCGGTCGACGAGCAGGGTGGCGGGGAGGGTCCGGCCCGGCGTCAGAAGCAGCTGGGCCAGCAGGGCGCGTTCCGCCACTCCAGGGAGCCTCGCCGGCTCACCTTCCACGAGGACTTCCATCGGCCCGAGCAGATGGAATCGGATGTCGCCCATGGGCCCTCCCCTTGGTGGACCCGGTCATCGTCTCCCGCGGTGACCCGCCTGTTCAATCTCGAGAGGATGACGTGCTGCGGTTGCCCGAGGTCCTGGGAACTCGCATGGCGGGCTGCAGCCGGTGCGACGTTCCCTGGTGATCGCGGGGAATCGATGTCCAGGGACGCCGGAGAAGGGTGCATCCGAGGGCGGCGGTCGCGAGGGAGACCCCGGCGGCTGCGGTGAAGGCCGCGGTGAACCCGGAGGGCCCCAAGGTGCCGGCGGCAGTGCCGGCTACGGCGAGGCCGACGGCGGTGAACACCGAGGTGCCGAGCGCCGAACCGATCTGGGTTGCCGACCCGGCCAGGCCGGAGGCGAGTCCGGCGTGGACGTCCGGCATCGCGCCGGCGATGACCATGGTGGTCGGGGTGAAGCTGAACGCGACCCCGGTCGCGACCAGGAGAAGACCGGGGAGCACGGCGACCGCGTAGCCGGCGCCGGTCGGTGCGTAGGCCAGCCACAGGTGTCCAGCGGCGAGCACGACCATCCCGATGTCCAGGGTGAGCCTCGACCCGAAGACGCGCAGCGCCCGGGGCAGGAGGGTCAGGGAGACGATGAACCCGCTGACCGAGGTGGGGACCATCGCGAGGCCCGCGTGCTGCGGGTCCAACCCGAGAGCCTGTTGCAGGAACAGGGCGACGAGCACGAACGTCGATGCCCGGGCCGAGCCCCCCAGGACGGCGAGGCCCACGCCGGTGCTCACGACCCGACTTCCGAGGAGGTCGAGAGGGACCAGCGGTTCGGCTGCCCGGCACTCGACGGCGATGAACGCCCCGACGAGCGCGGCCGCGGCGGCCAGGCTCACGACGGTCGCGGTCGCGATGCCGTTCTCGGCGAGGCCGAGAGCGCCGTGGACGAGCGCGACGACGGCGCCGGTGATGGAGACTGCGCCGAGGGCGTCGAACCGGTGCCGATCCCGTGCGCTGGTTCC
>JAHEXO010000600.1 GCA_023252065.1 Nocardioides sp.
GATCCCGGGCCCGCGCTGCACCATTGAAGCCGTGTAAGTCTGGGCCCGCATGACGTTCCTGTGATGGATCATGCCTACCTCCTGAGCGTGATCGACGGACGCGAGGGCCTCTCACGCTAAGAGCCCACCGGCCGTCCCACCCCGGGTGAATACCCGGGATCCGTCGACAGAAGGGACTGCCCGGCCGTCGGGGGCAACACAACCCTCCTGCGAGTGATCGTTGACGGTCTACGGCACGAACACCCTGGTTCGGTGTGGTCCGCGGCAGATCGGGTGCTGATCCAGCGGATCAGCCGAATCTGCCCCGCGGTGCTCCTCACCGTGGCCGCGGCCGGTTGGCCGGTGATCTCGATCGAGACCTACAAGTCCCCTTCCTCACCTGCCGTGGCCCCCCCGGCAAGTTCGCCGACAAGCCGGTGTGGTTCCTCCCCATGCCGCACGCGATGCATGCAGGGCCATTCACGTCTCGCTGTCAGGCGTGCTCGCGATCGGCCTGGGAATCCGAACTCCTTCCGACTCCCCACCTGAGGGCTGGACGTACGACGGTCGACCAGCTGCCGGCCTCGGCGCGGTCAAGCTGCTGGCTCTGGTGGTGACCGGACTCGTCCTGATCGATTGGGCCCGGTTCACGACCGGCGCCCCGAGAGCGCCTGCGTCCGGTAACTTCAGACCATCCGCACCGGGAGGTGGGAGATGGGTTCGCACCCGTTCGTAGGACGGGCGGATGAGCTCGCCTTCCTCCACGCCCGACATGTCGAGGCGGGACGCGGACACCCTCAGACAGTCCTCGTCGAAGGGCCTGCCGGAGTCGGGAAGAGCGCCCTCCTCTCGACTTTCGCTCGCACGCTCCAGGCACTCCCGCTGACGGCATCGGGGGACGAGGCCGAGACCTTCCTCAGCTTTGGGGTGCTCCTCCAGCTGCTCGACTCACGGGCAGCGTCGTGGAGCGACCCGTTCGCCGCCGGTGCGGATCTGCTCCAGTTCCTCGATCGACGGCACGACCAGCGCATCGCGACGTTCATCGTCGACGACCTGCACCTGTCCGATAGCGACTCGATCGCGGCGCTGACCTTCGCGCTGCGACGACTCGGTGCCGACCGCGTCCTGGCCGTCCTGGCGGTGAGGGACGACTCTCTCGACCGAGTGCCGGCGGGCCTGCACCGACTGGTGGACGCGCAGGGGGGACGGCTGGTGCTGGGCGGACTCAGCGACACCGAGGTCGTGGAGCTAGGAGCTGCCCGCGGATGGGGGCAGGTGAGCGGCCGGTCGGCAATGCGGCTACGGCGGCACACAGGCGGGAATCCCCTCTATCTCGGGGCACTCATCGACGAGCTATCCCTTGGCGAGCTCGAATCGCCCGGGCCCCTCCCAGTCCCGAAGTCCTACGCCCTGCTAGTGCTCAGCGGGCTCGCCTCCCACTCGGAGGATGCCCAACGCCTGGCCAGTGCGGCCGCCGTTCTCGCGGATGGCGCACTCGTCGACATCGCGGCGGAGGTGGCCGGCGTGGCCGCGCCGGAGACGGCCCTGGACGAGCTCACCCGGGCCAAGCTGGTCACCTGCACCTACGCCGACGACGGCTGGCGACTACGCTTCTTGCACCCGCTGATGAAAGCAGCTGTCCACGACTCCTTGGGGCCGGCAGAACGCGTGCGGCTCCACACCGCAGCCGCCAGGCTGCTCCACGGCGAGGAGGCTCTCCTCCACAGGGTCGCCGCCGGTCACGGACCGGACCCGACCCTGGCCGAAGGACTGGCACGATGCGCGGCCGCCAACAGGGAACGCGGCGACCTGCACCGGGCCGCCGAGCTCTACGTCACGGCAGCCGGGGTGAGCGACGCTGGCGAAGCAGGTGACCACCACCTCATCGACGCCATTGGGCTCTACCTGCTGGCCGGCGACGTCGCGGCGACGGCTGCCCTGGCCGAGCGTCTCGCCCGAGTCGCGCCCTCGGCGCAACGCTTCCACCTCCAGGCCAAGCTCGCGCAGCTGGCGGGACAGACCCGCGAGGCTGAGGAACTCGCCCGCCAGGCCTGGGAACGCAGCGAGGAACTCGATCGCGAGGGGCGAGGTCCACTCGCGGCCATCCTCGCGCAGCTGTGCAATATCCGTGGCGACGGCGAGGCCGCTGCGTTGTGGGCCGAGCGGGCGCTGTCCAGCGACCTTCCGCCTGAACAGGCCGACTCGACCGCCGCGGCACGCGCGATGGGACTGACCCTCGCCGGCCAGCTACCAGACGCACTGACCCGCTTGCAGCGCGAGCTCCCGGCCCACCCGGCAGCCGTGCCCCCCGACCAGCACCATCAACTGTGCGCGAGAGGCACGCTCCGGCTAGCGGTCGACGACCTGGCTGGCGCACGAGCCGACCTGGCCGAACTGAGCGTGACGTCCGCGGGCGACCTCGCACCGAACCGTCTCCTGGCGATGGGCGTGCTCGCAGACGTCGACTTCCGGCTCGGCAACTGGGGCACCTCAATCGCGGTAGCGGCACAGGCGCTCTCCCTCGCCGAGGACACCGGGCAGATCTGGATCCAAGGATTCCTGCACACCGCGATCGTCGTCGTCGCTGCCAGCCGCGGTGACTGGGACGAGGCCGATCGCCATCTCGA
>JAHEXO010000601.1 GCA_023252065.1 Nocardioides sp.
GCGTCCGCGACGGTCTCGACCGTCGGTGGCACTGCCTTCGCGGCGGGCTTCTTCGCCGGCACCCGCTTCTTCGCTGGAGCCTTCTTGGCGGGAGCCTTCTTCGCCGTCTTCTTCGCCGTCTTCTTGGCCGTCTTCTTGGTCGCGGCCTTCCTCGGTGCTGCGGGCGCCGTCGTACGACGAGGCCGCGGCGCGGGCACCTCGGACTCCGTCCAGCCGTCGATCCAGGCGTCGAGCAGGAGCCAGGTGGTGGTGCGGGCCTTGCGCCCGGTCAGCATCCCGAGGTGGCCGCCGGGCACGATCTCGAACCGGACCTCCCGCGAGCCGGACAGCAGCGGCACCGAGGCCTTCACGGCCGCGACCGGCGCGATGCCGTCGGTGGCGCCGGCGAAGACCAGCACCGGCACCGTGATGTCGGCGACCGAGAGGGTGCGCCCCTCGAGGTCGAAGGTGCCGTCGACGAGGGCGTTGCCCTTGAGCAGGCGATGGTAGAGCTGGCCGAAGGTGCGGCCCGGGTAGGCGATCATGTTGGCGGTGAACCGGTCGACCGCCTCGATCTGGGCCAGGTAGTCGGCGTCGTCGAGGTTGCGCGCGATCGCGATCGGCTTGGTCACCAGCTTCTGGAACGACGAGAGCTGGAAGGCCCACCGCACCAGGGGCTGCGGCGCGCCGCCGGCAATCTGGTAGAGCCGGGTGATCGCGCCGCGCCCGTCGGTGAAGTTGAGCAGGGGACGCAGAGGTGCGACCAGCGGTACCTCGCGGACGTCGAACGGCGAGCCGATGGCGGTGATGGACGCGATCGGCAGCGACGCGTCGGCGGCCGCGGCCAGCATCGCGAAGACGCCGCCGAGCGACCAGCCGACCACGTGGACCGGACGATCGCCCGCGTGGGCGGACGCCTCCCGGATCGCGGTCGGGACGACCTCCTCGATCCAGTGCTCCATGCCGAGGTTGCGGTCGCGGAACGAGACCGCGCCGTACTCGACGAGGTAGGTGGGCCGGCCCTGGTCGACGAGGTGCTCCACGAGCGAGCACCCGCGGCGCAGGTCGTAGCAGATCGCCGGGGCGGCCAGCGGGGTCACCAGCAGCACCGGGTCGCCCTGGGAGCGGACGTGTGCGGCGGGCCGGTAGTGGTAGACCTCGCGCAGGGTGCCGTCGTCGATGAGCGTGCGCGGCATCGGCCGGAGGTCGGCCAGGCTGCCGTAGACGACGCGGTGTGCGACGTTGCCGGCGGCGGACACGACCTGATCGGGCTTCGGGATCAGGTCCACGACAGGCAAATTACCCGTTCCGGCGGCACAGGTCGCGGGCGGGACGTCCCGACGAGACCGGGGGACGGCGAGCCGGCGCGGAGAAGATGCCCCGACCCGCGCCGGCTCTCGTGGCGATTCGCGCGCCACGGAGGGTCAACGAGCAAGGGACCCAGGTGTTACGCCGCGGGAGCGGCGGGCTCCGGTCAGCCCGTCGGCGTCGGCTTGAGCCGCTTCCCGTGCGGGGGACGCACCTCGTCGAGCTCGTCGAGGAACCCGCGGGCCCAGGCTGCGACGTCGGCGTGCTTGACCGTCCGGCGCATCGCCCGCATCCGGCGCTGCCGGTCACGGGGCTCGGCGCGGCAGGCCTGCAGGAGTGCGGCCTTCACGCCGTTGAGGTCGTAGGGATTGACCTGCCAGGCCTGGCGCAGCTCCGCCGCGGCCCCGGCGAACTCCGAGAGCACCAGCGCGCCGTCCTCGTCGTTGCGGCACGCGACGTACTCCTTGGCGACGAGGTTCATGCCGTCGCGGTAGGGCGTCACCACCATCACGTCGGCCGTGGAGTAGAGGGCGGCCATCTCCTCACGCGGGTAGGACGAGTGCATGTAGTGGATGGCCGGACGGCCGATCTCGCCCAGGTCGCCGTTGATCCGGCCGACCAGACGGTCGATCTCGTCGCGGAGCACGCGGTACTCCTCGACCTGCTCGCGCGACGGGGTCGCCACCTGCACGAACACTGCGTGGTCGACGTCGAACTCGCCGTCGCGCAGGAGCTCGGCGAAGGCGCGGAGCCGGGCGTGGATGCCCTTGGTGTAGTCGAGCCGGTCGATGCCGAGGAACACCTTCTTCGGGTTGCCGAGGGCCTCGCGGATCTCGCCGGCGCGCTCGCGCACCTCGTCGGACTTCGAGAGCTTCTCGAAGCCCTTGTAGTCGATCGAGATCGGGAACGCCGCGGCGCGGACGGTGCGGCCGTCGGGGAGGTAGACCAGGTCGCGGTGGGTCTTGTGCCCGACCCGCTGACGCACCAGGCGCACGAAGTTGGCCGCGCCGCCCGGCAGCTGGAAGCCGACCAGGTCGGCGCCGAGCAGCCCCTCGAGGAGCTGGCGCCGCCACGGGAGCTGCTGGAAGAGCTCGGCCGGCGGGAACGGGATGTGCAGGAAGAACCCGATGCGCAGGTCGGGGCGGAGCTCGCGCAGCTGCTGCGGGACGAGCTGGAGCTGGTAGTCCTGCACCCACACGGTCGCGTTGTGCGCGGCCCGCTCGGCGGCCCGCTCGGCGAAGCGCTGGTTGACCGCGACGTAGGAGTCCCACCACTCGCGGTGGAACTCAGGCTTGGCGACCAGGTCGTGGTAGA
>JAHEXO010000079.1 GCA_023252065.1 Nocardioides sp.
CCCGTGGAGCTGCACGGCGCGGTCGGCGATCTTGTTCTGGAGCTCGGTGGTCCACCACTTGGCCATCGAGGCGGTCTTGGCGTCGAGCTCGCCCGCGACGTGTCGGGCCAGGCAGTCGTCGATGAAGACGCGCGCGATGTGGGCCTCGGTGGCCATCTCTGCGACGGTGAAGCGGGTGTGCTGGAAGCTCCCGATCGGTCGGCCGAAGGCCGTGCGCTCCTTGACGTAGCGCAGTGACTCGTCGACCAGCGACTCGCACGCGGCCGCGGCGGAGACCGCGATCGACAGTCGTTCCTGGGCGAGGTTGGTCATCAGCTGCACGAAGCCCGAGCCCTCCTCGCCGAGCAGGTTGGCCTTGGGCACCTGCACGTGGTCGAAGAACAGCTCGGCGGTGTCCTGGGCGTGCTGGCCGATCTTGTCGAGGTTGCGGCCGCGGTCGAAGCCCTCCATCCCGCGCTCGACGACGAGCAGCGAGATGCCCTGGTGGCCGGCCTCGGGATCCGTGCGGGCGACCACGACGACGAGGTCGGCCAGGATGCCGTTGGAGATGAAGGTCTTCTGACCGGTCAGGACGTAGTGGTCACCCGCGTCCACGGCGGTGGTCCGGATGCCCTGCAGGTCGGACCCCGCACCCGGCTCGGTCATCGCGATCGCCGCGATCGTCGTACCGGCGCACAGCCCGGGGAACCACCGCTGCGCCTGCTCGTCGTTCGCGCTCGCCACGAGGTAGGGCGCGATCATGTCGTTGAAGAGGGGGAAGGCGCAGCCGTAGATGCCGCGGCGCGTCATCTCCTCGCCGACGACGACGTTGTAGCGGAAGTCGGGTGTCCCGCCCCCGCCGTACGCCTCGGGGAGCTGGAGGCCCAGCAGCCCCTGCGCGCCGGCCTTCGCCCAGACCTCGCGGTCGACGACTCCGTCGCGCTCCCACTGCTCGTGGAAGGGCACGGCCTCCTTGTCGAGGAAGGTCCCGACCGTCTCGCGGAACGCCTCGTGCTCGGGCTCGAAGATCGCACGGGTCATGTGGACCACTGTGACAGTGAGACTGTCAGGGTGCAACGAGGCAACGCCTTGCGCCGAACCCATGACCCTTGCGGCTGCGAACGCCTACCCTCCACGCATGAGTGACCTCGGGGGCTACGCACCTCAGCCGGACCCACCGCCCGCCTCCCGACCCGGGCAGGAGGTCCCGGGGTGGGTCATCGGGGTGGCCGTGGTCGTGGTGCTGGCCATGGCCGGGGCGCTGGCGTTCGCGATCCTCGGGTCAGGCGGCTCCCAGGGGCCGACGGCGGCGCCTGCGCGGACGTCGTCGTCGCCGGCCAGGCCCCGCACTTCCCACCCGGCACCGACCTACCCGGCGCACTGGGACAAGCGCGTCCGGCCCGAGGTCCGGCTCGCGCAGGACGCGAGGCTCCTGCGGTTCAAGCACCCCGTGCCGGTGCGGTTCCTCGCCTCGCCGGCCTTCACGCGGGCTCTGCGGCGCGACGACCAGGCATCGGCGTACGCGACCCAGCAGCTGGAGCACGCGGGCGGGCTCCTGCGCTCCTTCGGCCTTCTCGACGACTCGGTGGACGTGGTGGCGGCCACCGACCAGTTCAGCGGTGCGGCGGTGCTCGCCTACTACTCGCCCGAGACCGCCTCGATCACCGTGCGTGGTCGGCGGATCACGCCGTCGGTGAAGGCGACGCTCGTGCACGAGCTGACCCACGCCCTGCAGGACCAGTACTTCCACTTCGGGGCTCGGGAGCAGGAGCTCTCCCGCCAGCACCAGCCCGCCGCGGACGCCGAGCTGTCGATGCTGCACACCCTGGCGGAGGGCGATGCCCAGCGCGCCGAGCACGACTACGAGGGCACCCTGACCGCCCCCCAGCTCAGCGCGCTGGCCCGCGCTCAACAGAGGGAGTACGAGGCCGCGCAGGGCGGGATGGCCTCGGTGCCTGCCATCCTGTCGGCGCTCGGCACGCCGTACGACATCGCGGAGGCGCTGGTCACCGCCGTCACGGAGTACGGCGGCGACTCCGCGGTGGCGCACCTGTTCCGCCATCCGCCTCAGTCGGACGTCGTCCTGGTGGACCCCTTCCGGTTGTGGGAGCACCGGTCGACCCCGGCGCCCGTGCCTGTCCCGAAGGTCCGCGGCGGTGAGAAGCAGGTGGCCTCCGGCCAGCTCGGGGCATTGGCGTGGTACTTCGTGCTGTCGGCGCGGCTCGACCCGAGCCAGGCGCTGCGGACGGTCGACGGCTGGGACGGCGACGCCTACGTCGAGTACCAGGCGGCCGGACGCAGCTGCGTGCGCGCGCGTTACGAGGGGCGGACGCGCGGCGACGCCCATACGATGTACGGCGCCCTGCTCCAGTGGCGGCAGGCGGCCCCTGGCTCGTCGGTGACGGTCGGGCGCGCGGGCGCCACGTCGGTCGATCTGCAGACCTGCGACCCCGGCACCGCGGTGACCGGGGTCCGCGACCTCGGGCCGGCCGTCGGGCTGGTCGTGACCCGGACCGCCCTGGGCCTCAGCGTGATGCGCAGCGGACTGCCGCCCGGGGTGTCGCGCTGCATCGCCGGAGGGATCGTGCAGACCTACACGCTCGCCGAGCTCACGGACCCGGCCTTCGCGCAGTCACACCCCGCGGACTACACCACGATGCAGCGCATCGAGGCCCGCTGTCAGTGAGCCGGCTCTCCGCAGCGAGATGTGGCTCCGGGCCTGGCCCGCCTGTGAGCCAGATGCAACGATCCCAGGCTCCGCCCCTCCCCGGTCACGTGCTCCGGGGATCGGCGGCCTAGCCGCGGGTCGGGTAGCCCAGCCCCAGCTGGTCGAAGAAGAAGGCGTGGATATCGGTCGACTCGTCGATCGTCTGGTCGAGCGAGCCGCTCAGGTGTCCCCCCGACTCCAACCGGAGCAGCACGGGGCGGTCCGAGCGGGTGGCGGCCTGGAGGCGGGCCGCCATCTTCTTGGCGTGCCAGGCCTCGACCCGGGTGTCGAACTCGCCGGCGGTGAGCAGGATCGCGGGATAGCTCGTCTGGTCCTCCACGCGGTGGTACGGCGAGTAGGCCAGGAGGGCGGCGAAGTGGTCGGGGTCCTGCACCGTCCCGAACTCCGCGGTGTTGTACTGCCCGTTGATGGAGGTCTCCGACCGCAGCGAGTCCATCACCGGCACCGCGGCGACCACGGCGCGGGCGAGGTCGGGACGCTGGGTCAGCACCGCCCCCATCAGCAGGCCCCCGTTGGAGCCGCCGAGGATCGCGAGCCGGTCGGGACTGGTGATCCCGGCGGAGGCGAGGTGCTCGGCGCAGGCGATGAAGTCGTCGAAGCAGTTCTGCTTGGTGGTGAGCCGTCCCCCGTGGTGCCACTCCTCGCCGTACTCGCCGCCGCCCCGGATGTTGGCCACCGCATAGACGCCACCCTGCTCCAGCCACAGCAGCCGCTCGGGGTCGAACCCCGGCACCAGCGAGAGGCCGTACCCGCCGTAGGCGACGAGCAGGGCCGGCGCGCTGCCGTCGCGCGGAGCGTCGGGTGCGGCGATCACGGAGATGGGCACCTGGGTGCCGTCCTTCGACGTGGCCATCTCCCGCGTCACCCGATAGCCCGACAGGTCGACCGACGTCATCGTGGCCAGCGCCGTGGGTCCTGGGGGCGCGTCGTCGGGGGCCACCCACCACGTGCCCGGCTCGGTGTAGGAGCCCTGGAGCCAGGCGACCAGGTCGGGCCTCAGCCGGGTCAGCGGCGCCCAGTACGACGACACCGAGGTCACCGGCGGCAGGTCCACGCCCGGCAGCGGCCGCCCGCGGGTGTCGAACCGGCGCACCTGCTGCGGCCCGCCGTCCATGTCGACCACCCACACACTGGCATCGGTCACGGCGAGGTCGTCGATGGCACGGTCGCCGGCCGGCACGACGACCTCGGCGTCGGCGACGGTCACCCCCTGCCGCAACGGCAGGCGGAGCACCTGGCCCCGAGGGGCGTCGTGGCGGGAGAGCAGGTAGAGCGCGTCGTCGCCGAGCACGGCCAGGATGCAGCGGTCCGGGAGGTCCGCCACCTGCCACCAGGTCGCGTCCGGGTCCTGGGCCCGGACGAAGATCTGCCACTCGCCGCCGTCGCCCTTCTGCACCGGGTCGAGGACCCAGCGGCCGTCCGGGGAGGAGGACAGGAAGTTCTCCGCGATCTCGGCGTCGGCGAAGGGCCCGTCGAGATCGAGCCGGTCGGTCCCGTCCGCGAGGTCGTGCCACCGCACCTGCTGCCGGAGGCCGGCGGGGTCGCCGGGGAGGGTGTACCAGAAGCCGGTGCCGTCACCGCGCCAGGCCATCGAGCCGCCCATCACGTTCACGTGGGGGATCGGGTCGCACACCTCGCGTCCGTCGACCACGTCGTAGACGTGCAGGGTGCCGTCCTCGTCTCCGTGCTCCGAGAGCGAGACCGCGACGCGGCTCCCGTCCGGGGACGGCACGAACCAGTCGATGTTCGTCTCGCCGGTCGGGTCGAGCTCCGTCGGGTCGAGCACCACCCGTTCGCCGGCGACGTCGTGGAGGTCCGTCAGCGTCACCAGGAACGGCCGCTGCTTGGGCTTCTGGTCCTTCAGCGCGAAGAACAGGTCACCCCCGCCGGCCAGCGCCCCGTAGGAGGTCGAGTCGTCCCGGAGCAGCCGCTCCACCCGGGCTCGGAGCTCGTCGCGCCAGGGGATCGCGTCGAGGTAGGCCCGCGTCCGCTCCTGCTGCGCCCGGGTCCACCTCACCGTGTCATCGGACGCGGTGTCCTCCAGCCATCGGTAGTCATCGACGACGTCGACCCCGTGATAGGTGTCGGTGACCGGGACTCGCGGGGCCGGGACCTCCGGAAGGGGTGACATGCCCTGCAGTCAACACCTAGGAGGTCGGTTGCGGGGAGGTCGTGCGGTTGAGCTCGTCGAGCATCGAGGCCGGGCCGATGTCCTGAAGCGTGTAGCCCTGGGGGTACGACGTCGGCCGGTGGTGGAACGCCGTCCGACGTGGGGGAGCCAGGCGCAGGGCGAGCGCGCGCGCCCGTAGCCCACGGCGTACGGCGGCGACGAACCAGGCGGGCTGCTCCGGCATCCCGAGGGCGACCCGGAGGGGCTCGTCCATGAGCGCGATGGCGACCCGGCGGGCGAAGGGCCTGAGCGGCCACGGGGCCACGGCGCGGCCGATCCGCAGGGTGGCCTCGGTGACCCGACGGTTGGCCTCGGTGAGCTCGAAGCGCTCGGCTTCGTAGTCGCGCAGCAGGGTGAGGTAGCCGTCGTACGTCGTGGGTAGCCCCTTGATCCCCATCAGCTCGCCGAAGCGGGTCGTCAGGTTGGCCAGCGCCTGCTGTTCGACGGGCTCGAGGTCGCGCCAGCCGTAGGCCCGGATCCACTCGACCGGGCCGACGATCGTGGTGGCGAGCACGTAGCAGAACTCGTCGTGGGGGATGTCGTAGTGGCCGTGGATCCGGTTGAGCCGACGCAGGGTGGCGTGGCCGCGCTCGGAGTCGATGCCTTCGACCGAGGCCTCCTCGGCGACGAGCAGGGTGTCGTCGTAGCGCTTGACGCCGTCGTGCTCGAACTCGCCGGTCCTGTCGAGCAGCGCCGAGATGGAGGGGATCCCGTAGTCGCGCAGGAAGGCCACGCCGGTGCCCTGGTTGTAGTCCCAGGGGAACTCGTGCCGCGAGACCAGCCAGGCGATCTCGTCGCGGTCGCGCTCGGGGTCGAGGGTGCGGATGTGGTCGCGGATGTCGTAGCGCCGTGGATGGTGCAGGCCGACGCGCATGGCTCAGTCGACGAGCTCGCGCAGCTCGCGGATCGTCGCCGGCGGGTCGTCGCTGACGGGCATCACCTGGAGGTTCGTCACGCCGGCCTCGGCGAAGGCCGCGACCCGCTCCTTGACGTACGACGCGGGGCCCACGAGGTTGCCGAGCTCGAGGAGGTCGGCGGGCACGAGGGCCTCGGCGTCGCGCTTGTTGCCGCCGAGGTAGAGGTCCTGGATCTCGCGGGCCTCTTTCTCGTAGCCGTACTGGACCATCAGGTCGTTGTAGAAGTTCTTGCCGCGTGCGCCCATGCCGCCGACGTAGAGCGCCACCATCGGGCGGGCGAAGTCGAGCAGCGCCTTGGTCTCGCGGCCCTCGCCGATCGCCACCATGCCGCCGGCGCAGATCTCCAGCGGGCCGAGACCCTCCTGCCGCTTGGCCGCCCCGCGTTCGAGTGAGGCACCCCAGACGTCGCCGGACTTCTCGGGCACGAAGAGGAACGGCAACCAGCCGTCGGCGTACTCCGCGGCGCCCTCGACGCTCTTGGGTCCGAGGGCCGCGATGTAGAGCGGGACGCTCGGGCGCTCGGGCCGGGTCAGCAGCTTGAGGGGCTTGCCGAGCCCGGTGCCCTGCCCCTCGGGCAGCGGCAGGGTGAAGATGCCGTCGTGCACGAGCGTCTCGCGGCGCAGGCCGCTGCGGATCAGCTCGATGATCTCCTTGGTGCGGCCCAGCGGCTTGTCGTAGCGCACGCCGTGGAAGCCCTCGATCACCTGCGGCCCGCTCGCGCCGAGGCCGATGATCGCGCGACCCTGGCTGACGTTGTCGAGCCCCGCGGCGGTCTGCAGCAGGGCGCCCGGGGTGCGGGAGTAGATGTTGAGGATCGCACTGCCGATCTCGATCCGCTCGGTCTTGGCGGCCAGGTAGCCCATCAGGGTGGGGGAGTCGAAGCCGTAGGCCTCGGGCACCCACACCGTGTCGAGGCCCGCGGCCTCGAGGGCGGTGACCTGGTCGGCCGCCTCGCGCGGGTTGCCGGAGTACATCAGCTGGGTGGAGAGCTTCACGCTCCCGACTGTGACAGAACCACTGTCACGGTCGCAAGCGTCAGCCCGCTGCCAGCTGCCGCAGGAGGCGCTCGATGATCTGCTAGTCACCGATCGGGTACGTGATGCCTCCGCTCCCGTCGGGCATCCGGGTGGCGGGGTACCGCCGACCACGGCACTCGATCGTCATCGTGAAGCTGTTGCCCCACACGTCGGTGACGGCCAGGTGGGGCCAGCCGATCGCCGGGGGTGCGCAGGCGCCTTCGGGCTGGGTCGTGGCCGGTTCGAGGCTGCTGCCCCAGCGCTTCAGGCGAGACAGCTCGGCGGCGGTGAGCGGGTGCCCCGGGTCGCCGGGAGGGCAGTAGCGCGCCGCGGTCAGGTGGCGCAGGTCGCCGGTGCCTCGCGGCGCGTTGCGGTCCGGCACGGGGCACGACGGCGGGTCGACGTGCCTGGTGCCGCGGGACAGCAGGAGGTGCTCCACCGTCCGGTCGAGGTCGGCCGAGGCGTCGCGGGTGTAGACGCCGAGCGCCAGCCCGCGGCACTCCTCCATCGAGACCGTGCGCGTGCCGGAGGGATAGCGGACGACGAGTGAGTAGGGCCGGAAGTCGGCGTAGCCACCGCAGGTCACGTTCGGCGCGACGTAGGAGATCTGCGCCCGGTCGATGGCCAGGAGAACCTGGTCGAGCTCGGTGGAGTCGAGGATCACCCGGGGGGAGTAGAGGACGCCGGTGTCGTAGCAGAGCAGCAGGCCGGTCGCGCCCGACGGCAGGTAGTTCCCGACCGTGCGGTCCGGCGCCGCGCCGGGGACCGGACAACGGAAGGGCGCGTCGGAGGTCGTCGCGCCGCCCTTCGCGAGCGAATCGAGCCGTCCCATCGTCTGGGCGACGGGCGGGTAGGCGCCCTGGCGCAGGAGCACGGCATGGTGTCCCGGCCGCGCGACGACGACCGCGTAGTCGCGATGCCCGAACATCACGCAGACCGTCACGGCCCGCTCGTGCGCCAGCTGCCCTGCGATGCTCGCCTCGCCGCTGGCGCGCAGCCATTCGGCTGCCGTAGCGCCGTCGACCACCCGGCTGTCGACCGACTTCCCGAGCCGGTCGCGGTGGTCGAGCTGCCGGCACGACGCATGGCCGGTGCCGTGCGTCGTGACGTCGAGC
>JAHEXO010000602.1:0-962 GCA_023252065.1 Nocardioides sp.
AGGTGGTCATTCCGAGGTGCTCCGTTCTCAGCTGATCTTGTCGATGAGGATCGTGAGGTCCGTGACGTCCTGCTCGGTGAGGTCGGTCAGCGGCGGGCGCACCGGCCCCGCAGGTCGGCCGATCGCCGTGAGGCCACCCTTGATGATGCTCACCGCATAGCCGCGCTCGCGGTCGCGGATGTCCAGGTAGGGGATCACGAAGTCGTTGAGCCTGCGGTAGACGGCCTCGAGGTCCTGGCGGCGAACGTCCTGGTAGAAGCCGACCGCGAACTCCGGCACGAAGTTGAAGATTGCCGAGGAGTACGTCGTGACGCCGAGCTGCAGCAGCGGCAGCGCGAAGGTCTCGGCGGTGGGGAGGCCACCGATGTAGAGGAGCCGGTCGCCGACGCGGGCGTACGTGCGGGTCATCGCCTCGACGTTGCCGACGCCGTCCTTGAGCCCGATGAGGTTGGGGTTGCGCTCGGCGGCCTCGGCGACGGCGAGGTCGCCCAGGATCGCGTTGGCGCGGGAGTAGGCGATGACGCCGAGGGACGTGGCCCGGCAGACGGCCGAGATGTGCTCGACGAGGCCGCGCTGGCCCGCCTCGGTCAGGTAGGGCGGGAAGAGCAGGAGGCCGTCGGCGCCCGCGGCCTCTGCGGCCCTGGCCTGGGCGATCGCGACGGCCGTGCCGCCGGTGGCCGGCGCCAGCACCGGCACCTTGCCGCCGATCTCGTCGACGGCGACGCGCACCACGGTGTCGATCTCCTCGGTGCGCAGCGAGAAGCCCTCGCCCGTGCCACCTGCGGCGAACAGGCCGGCGACGTCGTAGCCGCTCAGCCACGAGAGGTGCTCGCGGTAGCCGGCCTCGTCGAACGCGAGGTCCGGCGTGAAGTGGGTGACGGGGAACGACAGCAGTCCGGTGCCCAGCGTGTGAGCGAGTTCGTCGGGAGCCAGAGGCACGGGAGCGTCCTTTGTGACAGGGC
>JAHEXO010000602.1:972-2597 GCA_023252065.1 Nocardioides sp.
GCCGTCCCGGAGGTCGGGGGCGCGTCGCTGGGCCAGTGAGTTGGCCTCAGGCTAGGAAATCGCTGGATACCTGTCCAAGACGGATTCTGTATGCCGTGATGCTCGGCGAGCATCGTCGCCAGCCGTTCCGCTCACCGTTCGTCGCCGAGACGCATGCGGCCGATCTGGGCGAGGACCCGCCGCAGCATCGGGCTGCGGCGGCCCCGTGCCCAGATGGCGTGCAGCTCGACCGGGCGACCCGGCACCTCGCTACCGTCGGGGTCGCCGCCCCCGTCGACGAGGTCCTTGTAGACCACGCCCTGCACCCCGAGCGATCGCGCGGAGGCGGGCACGAGGGCGCACCCGCGACCCGCGGCGACGAGGAGGACGGCGGTGAGGATCTGGTGGACCTGCTGCTCGACGCGCGGGTGCGCGTTGGTGAGGAACCGGACGGTGAGCTCGTGGAAGTAGCGCGACTGGACCGGGTTGTAGCTGATGACCGGCACTCCGTCGAAGTCACCGGCGGTCAGCGGCCGGTCCACCTCGGCCAGCGCGTGGTGGGTCGGCACGGCGGCGCAGAGCGCCTCGCGGAAGACGACACGCGACTCGAACTCCGAGGTGTCGAACGGGGGCCGTGCGAGGCCGAGGTCCAGCTCGCCCCGTCGGATGCCGTCGGCCTGGGCGGCGGTGACGCGCTCGTGGAGGATCACCTCGATGCCGGGCAGGCTGCGGTCGAGATCCTTGAGGAGGGGGCCGAGCATGCCGATGGCCGAAACCGCGGTGAACCCCAGCCGCAGGGTGCCGGTGGCGCCGCCGTCGATCCGCCGGGCCAGGTCGCCGGCGCTCTCGACGAGGGCGAGGAGCCGGTAGGACTCGTCGAGGAAGGCGCGCCCCGCCTCGGTCAGCTCGACCTTGCGGTTGTCGCGCTCGAGGAGCGTGACGCCCACCGTGCGCTCGAGCTTCTGGATCTGGCGGCTGAGCGGTGGCTGCGTCATGGTGAGCCGCTCGGCCGCCCGGCCGAAGTGCAGCTCCTCGGCGACGGCGACGAAGGCGCGGACCTGGTCGAGGGTCATCATGTTCGCCGAGGCTACCCGACGATACGGCGAAGGTATCAACTGATGCAGTATCGGGTTTGGACACGCATCACGTCGCTTCGTAGTCTCGGGCCGCACGGGGACAGACCTCACACCCCAAGAGCACCGACGTCGGTGCCCCAGCTCGTAGGAGACCTTCAATGACGAACGTTCGAACGAGGACCCGCATCGCGTCCGTGGCGGGCGCCGCCGCCCTCGCCCTCGCCCTCTCCGCCTGTGGCGGGGTCAAGACCGCATCGGGCGGAGGCGATGCCTCGGGTGGCAGCGGCTACCCCACGAAGAGCATCGAGATGACCGTCGGTGCATCGGCCGGCGGCAGCAGCGACCTCATCAGCCGCGCGATGTCGAAGGGGATGGGCCAGACGCTCGGTGTCGCGATGCCCGTCGTCAACAAGCCGGGTGCCAACGGCGCGCTCGTCGCCAAGGCGCTGCAGTCCGCGGCTCCCGACGGCTACTCCATCTCGATCCAGAACGCCTCGCTCTTCGCGATCACGCCGCTCGCCGTCTCGGAGTCGGAGGCCGTCAAGGCCGACGACTTCGACATCGTCTACG
>JAHEXO010000603.1 GCA_023252065.1 Nocardioides sp.
CCAGTGGCAGGAACGTCGTTGATCGAGACCCCACCACCGGTGGAGAGAGTCACGCTGTTACTGGAGTCTTGACAGCCTCTCGCGGTGAGGGCCCCCGCCGCTCCCGCGACGCCGCCGCAGAACGAGTAGTCGAGCCCCGGGCCGTTGTGGTAGTGGCTGATCACCGTCCGCGCCACCGATGTGCCGGCGCCTACCACCAGCCCTCTCTTGGCGACGCTATCGACGACCAAGTCCCAGACCTTGCAGTCCTGCCCGACGATCGCTCCCTCGTCACTCGACTCCACGATGCTCGACTCCAGGAGACACCCGAGCCCCAGCAGAATCCCGATCCCTTCCGGTGGATCCGAGCGACGGTTGTCGTGGGTGCGACACTCGACACACTTCGCGTAGTTGCCCAGGGCGATCCCGAAGCTGTTGCAGTCGTAGGCGAGCACGTTCCCCACGAAGTTGTGGTTTCCGGGGAGGACGATACACCCATCGAAGCCATGGATGATCCCCGGCCCGTTGATGCTGTGGTTGTTGCCGGTACCGATGATCCCAGAGCCGGAGGCGGGGCCAGTAGATCCCCTGATCGAGTGGTGGTTCAGGTTGAGGCTTATCCCGTTGCCACTGAGGACCAGGCAGGTGCCGGCCGTCACCAAGTCCGCGTCGAGCACGTAGCTTCCCTGACCGGCCAGCGTGCCACACGCCGTCACCGATACAGGGGCGCCCGAAGCCGGCATGGCCACGGCCCCCAAGAGGAGGAGCACCACCGCCGAGCTTACCAACACACTCGCAACGCTCGTCTTCATTCTCGCTCCCTTTCTGTGTGCGATCATCCCCATGATCTATCGCTCCAGTCCCGACGCAGGCTTCCCCAGGGGGTTAGCAGCCACCCACAAAGAGCCCAGTACCGGGGACACGCAGGCCTACGCTGGTTCCGTTGCAGTTAGTCGCAGTGTTGGCGGCCACGTCGGTCGATTGGGTGACCACTTGTGCGGTACCCAAGACAACGTTCAAGCCAGGGGTGTGGCCCGAGACCGAGTTGCTTCCGTCCTGGCAGCCCACAGCGGCGCCAGCACACCCCGCATAGTCCAACCCGATGGTGGAGGTCGAATGGGGGTGCGAGATGACAGTTCGCGAGACGGCGTTCCCGCCTAAGACGCTCAGTCCAGTGAAGAGGGCGCGGGTGACCACCAGGTTCCAGATCTTGTTGTTCTGGCCGGTGATGACCCCAAAATCGCACGACCGAACGATGCTCGATTCGATGAACCCCCCATGCGAAAGGATCATGCCAAACCCGGAGAACGAGGACGGGGTGCAGTCGTGGATCCTGACTTCCTTGATCTTGTAGCCGTCCCCGGCGACGATCCCGCCCGCACACTGGTTGAAGAGGACGTTTTCGACCGCCGTATGGTTGCCCGCGAACAGGCAGGTCGAGAACCCCCTGACGATCCCCGGCCCCCAGAAGAAGCTGTCGCCACCGAGCTCGACCCCGAGGGCTCCGCTCTCTTGGCCGGGGCCAACGATGAGGAAACCGTTCAGGTTGACGACGGAATTCGCGGGGAACGTGAGGCACGTGTTCGACCCATCGCCTCGTGGGTCGACCAGCAGCGTGGTGACGTTGCTTGTAAGGTCGAATCGCGTTCCGTCGGCGGCGGTATACTTCGCACAGCCGGTCACGGATACGGCTCCGGCTCCTGCCGGGGCGCTCATCACGATGACCGCCATCAGCCCGAGCACCACTGTGAGGCCCCACTTGTACGCGCCCATGCATTCCTCCTCGGCTACCTCTTGTCGTGAAGGTTTCTCCGTGAAGCTCGCTCCCATATCGATTCCGCTGGCAAGCAGAAGACCCAGCACGGCGCATGATACCATCACTCTCCGTCTCGCTGGGCATATGGCGCGGGTTCCCTTATCTCACTTCTTGGACCCGACCGCGTCGAGGCCGAGGTCGCTCGGCGCGAGGTAGTGCCCGGTGTCGTGGACCCGGCCCCTCCGCCGGAGATTGGGAGCATCGCGCCGGGATCGGGCGCCTGGTAGAGGGAGATGCACGGGCCGTCGAAGTCGTGAACGATCCCAGGCCCCTTGATCGTGATGTTGTTGGCCGTCGACGTGATCCCAGCGGTGGCGCCCCGAACTCCGCGGATCGAGTGGCCGTTCAGGTCCAGGGTCACCCCGTCGCTGGCGACGACCAGGCAGGTGCCGGCGGCCACGAACAGATCCTTGTCAAGCCGATAGCTTGCCTGACCGGCCAGCGTGCCACACGCCGTCACCGGCGTTTGGGCCGAAGCCGGAGCGACCACGACCCCCATGAGGAGGATCGCCGCCGCCGACATCACGAACATCCTCGCCGCGTTCTTGTTCATTCTCAAAGGCCCTGCACAAAAACGGCTGGGCCACCGTTTCGGTGGCCCAGCCACGAGCCTACTCTCACGCCATGTACGGCAGGGCGCAGTTCCCTATGGACCGATAGCGCACCCGCCAACCGACCCGACGTACTTGGTGCCACCGCCAATACCGTTCGCGAGCCCGTTCGTCGCGCAGTCGGTGGTGACGAGGGACGGACCAAAGCCAACGGCATTCGGTGCGTCGAGGATCGAGATACCACCGCCG
>JAHEXO010000080.1 GCA_023252065.1 Nocardioides sp.
GGCGCGGTCGTGAGCGCGATCGCGATGATGGTCACCCAGTTCTTCGGGCCGACCAGGGAGACCGCCACAAGGGCGAGCATGATCTGCGGGAAGGCCATGATCACGTCCATCGCCCGCATCAGGACGTCGTCGAGCCAGTTCCGCGAGTACGCCGCGACCAACCCGATGGCCAGGCCGAGGACCAGGCCGATGGCCGTCGAGACGACGGCCAGGACCAGGATGGTCAGGCCGCCGTCGAGGAAGCGGCTCAGGACGTCCTGTCCGAGGTAGTCGGTGCCGAAGACCAGACCGCCACCGGGAGGGGAGAACGGCCTGCCGACGAACTCGTCCGCGGCGTGCGGCGCGACGAGCCGACCGAAGACCGCGATGAGCACCAGGAACCCCACCAGCGCGAGGCCGACCTTCGTGCGCCCGAGGCGGAGCGACCGCCGGAGGAGGTGCGTGGGGCGTCCCGGAGGAGGGTTGTCGACGCCCTGTGCCACCAGGCCGAGGGCCTGGTCGCGGCTCAGCTCGACGTCGCGGTCGCTCACAGCCGGGTCCTCAATCGGGGCGTGACCAGGATCGTGGCCACGTCTGCCAGGAGGTTGAGCAGGACGTACAGACCGGCGATCAGGATCGCCAGCGCCTGGACCACCGGGATGTCGTGGTTGATCACCGCGTCCACCAGCTCGCTTCCGATGCCGGGATAGTTGAAGACGTACTCGATGATGACGATGCCTCCGGCCAGGTAGGCGAGGCTGATCGCCGCGACCTGGAAGACCGGGCCGATCGCGTTCGGCAGGGCGTGCCGGTAGAGCACGGTGCGCTCGGAGAGCCCCTTGAGCCGGGCCATCTCGACGTAGTCGCTCTCGAGCACCTCGATCATGGAAGCCCGCATGATCCGGGAGACGTACGGCGTCACGGCGATCGAGAGCGTGAGCACAGGCAGGATCAGCTCGTCGGGGTACTCCCACGCTCGGTGACCCGGTGGCACCGGACTGATCGCCGGCAGCACGTGAAACACCGAGGTCGAGAACAGGATCACCAGCAGCAGGGCGACGACGAACTCCGGTAGCGAGGCGAGCGCCAGCATCACGTTCGAGACGACCGTGTCGAAGGCCTTCTCCCGGTGCAGGGCAGCGTAGGAGCCGATCGCGATCGACAGCGGGATCGAGATCACCGCTGCCAGGACCACCAGGACGATCGAGCTCACCAGGCGTGGACCGAGCGCGTCGCTGACCGGCTGCTGCGAGGCCAGCGACGTGCCCAGGTCACCGTGGAGCAGGCCGGAGAGCCAGTGGAAGTACTGGCCCACGACGTTCTGGTCGAGGTTCAGCTGCTTCTGCAGCGCCGCCAGCCGGTCGGGCGTGGCGTCGCGACCCAGGATCGCTCGGGCCGGGTCTCCGAGCGCCTGCGTCGAGGCGAACACGATGATCGAGACCAGGAACAGCACGAGGAGCCCGAGCAGGATCCTGCGGACGATGAAGCCCCCGATGCCTCCGCCTCGCAGCCACTTCATCGGTGGGTACCGGCCTCAGGAGAACCAGACGGTCCGGTAGCCGTGCCCGAAGCTCGCCAGATTGAGCGTGCCCTTGCTGGGCGACAGCCCCTTCACGTTGCTGCCGTAGCCGTCGATGAGGGCGTTGAAGTAGGGGATGATGTAGCCGCCGAGGTCGTACTCGTACTGCTGCATCTGATGCTCGAGGTCGATCCGCTTGTTGGAGTCGGTCTCGGCCAGCGCCTGCTGGTACAGCTTGCCGAAGTCCGAGCCCGTGCCCGACTTCGGTGGCCAGTGCGTCTCGTTGTACGGCGAGTTCGGCAGCGAGCCCTGCTGCACCTGGTTGAGGTACCCACGAGTGCCCCAGAAGTCCACCGAGAACGGCAGCTTCCGGTAGGACGAGCCGTAGTAGTTCGGGTCGTTCTTGACCGTAACGTTGACCCCGGCGGCCTTGGCCTGCGAGGCGAACACGCTGGCCAGGTCGACCATGCCCGACGCGCCGTTGGTGGTGTGCAGGTCGACCGCCAGTCCTTCCTTGCCTGCCGACTTGAGCAGCGATTTGGCCTGCGCGATGTCCTGCTCGCGCTGGGGCAGCGACTTGTCATAGCCCTCGTCGAACGGCGCGTACAGGTCGTTGGCGATCTGGCCGTAGCCGTTGCCGACCTGCTCGAGGATGGCCTTCCGGTCGATGATCAGGCGGAACGCCTGGCGCACCTTCGGGTCGTTGAACGGCGGCATGTCGATCGCCATACACAGCGGGATCCAGCCACCGGTCTGGGAGTTCAGGATCCCGATGCCCGATCCCTGCACGGCGTTCACCTGGCTGGCCGGGACGTCGGTCATCGCGTCGATCTGCCCGCCCTTGAGGGCGTTGAGCTGCGCGGTCGCGTCGTTGAAGTCGGTGATCGTCACCGTGTCGAACCACGGCGAGCCGTCACCGCGCCAATAGTTCGGGTTGCGCTCATGCACGCTCTCCTGGCCCGGCGTGAAGCTCTTCAGGATGTAGCAGCCGGTGCCGACCTGCGTGGAAGGGTCACCCTTGTAGGCCTGGTACCCGACCGGGACCATGCCGAAGGTGTAGCTGGCCAGGGTCTGCGGCACCGTCGAGTCCGGGCTGAGCAGCGGCAGCTGGACGGTGTACTTGTCGACCTTCTTGATGTTCTTGATGTCCATCGTCGCGGTGGCGGCGTACCCGGTCAGGCCGTTGCCCTTTGTTCCGATGCGCCGGAACGAGTAGATCACGTCGTCGGCGGTGAACGGCTTGCCGTTCTGGAAGGTGACGCCCTTGCGGATCTTGATCGTGTACTGCGTCGGGTTGTCCGCCTCGACGCTCTCGGCGAGACCGTCGGTCTGCAGCTGGTAGTTGTCGTCGAAGACAAGCAGGGTCTCGAACGCCGTCATCAGCCGCGCCTGGTCGGGCTTGGTAACGATGTTCTGCCCATCCATCATGTCCTTCGAGCCACCACCTGTGACACCGAGGCGGAAGTTGCCGCCTCGCTTCGGCGTTCCGGCGGCACCGCTGGTGCTGGTCCCTGCGGACGGTGCCGGCGAGCTGCCGCCGCACGCCGCGAGGGTGCTCGCAAGGACGACCCCGCCAGCCCCCATCAGCAGGCTCCGTCTCGAGAGCGGCAGCCAGAGGCCGTCCTCCCGCTCGCTCACCTGCCAGGTCTTGTCCGATCCGGTCATCTGCACGCCTCCGCCCCCGGTTGCTCTGCACGGTCACCGACGTGGGTCTCGCCTCGCCCCGGGTGTTCACATGATGAATGCAGGGTTCACATACCTGTCAAGCATTCCGGGCCCCGAAATGACCGTCTGCAACGAGATTGCGGCCCAAAGCCCCGAATTTGGACGTGAGAGGGTGCGCCATGAGCAACAACGACGTCGATGTCCGGCTGCAGGACCTCGACACGTTCCGAGAACCCCAGCGCGGCTTCTACCATGTCGAGGTCCCGGCGCCGGCCCCACGACCGTGGCCCCAGGCCGCGCGACGTCTGGACGTCCGCTTGGTCGGAGCCGGACGCGAGATGGGGCTGGCCGACTTCCTCACGATGACGTCCAGCACATCGCTCTTGGTGGTGGTCGACGGCGTTCTCGTCCATGAGTGGTACGCCGACGGCGTCACCGGCGCGGACCGCCTGCTCGGCAACTCCGCGACGAAGTCGGCACTCGCGCTGGTGACCGGCGTGGCGGTGGCCCACGGCCACCTGCCCGATCTGGACGCGCCTATCACCCGCTTCGTGCCAGAGCTCGCCGGGAGCGGCTACCACGAGGTGACGGTCCGCCAGCTACTCACGATGACCAGTGGGGTCGGCTGGGTCGAGGACTACCACGATCCCGCGAGCGATGCCTCGCAGATGGTCGCCCGCTGGCGCGACGGGTCGGGCGGGATCCGCGACCTGCTTCCTGGCATCCCGCATGGCGACCCGCCGGGCACGCGCTACGCCTACTGCAGCCCCGACTCCATGGTGCTGGACTGGGTACGCGAACGCGCCACCGGCCGGACGTTCCCCGAGGCTCTGGCCGAGGTGTGGCATCTGATCGGAGCCGAAAGGCCGGCGGTGGTCGGCCTGGATGCACCCTCCGAGCAAGGCGGCACCGCCATGGCGGCGGCAGCTCTCGGCGCGACCGCGCGCGACTGGGCCAGGATCGGGTATCTCCAGGTGGACGGCACCTGGGACGGCGCACCCGTGGTGGACGCGGGCTGGGCCTTGGCCAGCAGCCGGCCCGAGCAACCCTTCCTGCGGCCGGGCCGGCTGCCGAGCACGATCACCACGCACGCCGGCTTCGGATACCACTGGTGGCCACTGGACGCCGAGGGTCACCGAGTCACGGCCGACGGCATGCGCGGGCAGTTCGTCTACGTGGACCGGCCGCGTCGAACCGTCGTGGTGAAGACGTCCGCCTGGCCCTACGGAGACGTCTGGTGGGACCGCCAGTGCCGCGACCTGTCCTACCTCGCCCTGCCGGCCATCGCCGAGGCGGCCGCCGCCTCGATGGCGACCGAGGACTGACCGATGGTTCAGACCTCACGTGCCGGAACCGTTCGGCCCATGTCACCATGAGCCGTGGTCACCGATCCTGACGTCGGCGGAGAAGGCCCGGACGCCGGGCTTCCTGCCCGGGTGCAGTCGGTGGATCGCGCGCTCCGACTGCTCGAGGTAGTGGCCGCGACCGCTCCGCGCGGCGAGACCGTGACCTTCCTAGCCGCCCGCTGCGACCTCAACCGGGCCACGGCCTGGCGGTTGCTCGGCACGCTCGAGGCTCGCGGCCTGGTCGAACGCGACCCGGCCACCAACCGCTACCGGATCGGTCTCGCGATGATCCGGATGTCCGCATCTGCCGGATACGACGGCCTGGTACGCCGGACGCGACACATCCTGGAGCGCGTCTCGGAGCAGACGGGCGAGACGGCGGACCTCGCGGTCGCCGGCCAGCACGGTGTGACCTACGTCGGCGAGGTCGCGCCCCCCTCGGTGATGGCCATCAACTGGGTGGCCCGCGAGGTGCCGCTCCACGCGACCTCGACGGGCAAGGCGTTCCTGGCGTGGCTGCCGCCCGAGGAGGCACGCGGCCTGCTCGACGTACCGCTCCCGCGCTTCACCGAGAGCACGCTCACCGACCCCGAGAGCCTCATGACGCAGCTGGACGAGATCCGCAAGCGCGGGTACGCCGAGTGCGCCGGCGAGCTCGAGCCCGCGCTGTACGGCGTGTCCGCGCCGATCCTGAACGTGGACGAACGTCCCCTGGGCATCTTCAGCATCTGGGGGCCGGCGAGCCGCGTGCCGGTCTCACGTTTCGGCGAGCTCGGACCCCTGGCGGTCGAGGCCGCCGAAGAGGTGCGCGAAGCCCTGCTCGGCTGATCCAGACCGGAGAACTCGACCGCACAGGCCCCTTGACAACCGAGGGCCGACGGGAGAACCGTTTCGGATGATGCGGCGCCCGTTCGCATCGTGGAACGAGCCGGGATGAGCGGCGAGAACCCAGGAGGAGCAAATGCCGGCACGCAAGGTCATCATCACCTGCGCGGTGACCGGATCGGCCCACACCCCGACCATGTCGCCGAACCTCCCCTACACGGTGGAGGACGTGGTCGATCAGTCGATCGCCGCCGTCGAGGCAGGCGCCGCGATCATCCATCTCCACGCCCGCGATCCGAAGGACGGTCGTCCCACCGCCGACCCCGCCGTGTTCCTCGACTACCTCAAAGGCATCAAGGACTCGACCGACGCCGTCGTGTCGATCACCAGCGGCGGCGGCACCGGGATGACGGTCGAGGAGCGACTTCGCGTCATCTACGAGACCCGACCCGAGCTGTGCACGCTCAACCTCGGCACGTTCAACTACGGCAGCTTCCCGATGATCCCGAAGTACGCCGGGTCCTGGAGGTTCGACTGGGAGGAGGCTTACCTGGAGAGCACCCGCGTCGAGCCGTTCGTGAGCACATTCGCCGACATCGAGCACATGCTCACCGACGTCCGGAAGCAGACCGGGTCGCGCTTCGAGTACGAGTCCTACGACGTGGGTCACCTGTACACGCTCGCCTACTACCTCGACGCCGGTCTCGTGGAGCCCCCGATTTTCCTGCAGACGATCATGGGCGTGATGGGCGGCATCGGCGCGAGCGTCGAGCACCTCGCGCACATGAAGTCGACGGCGGACCGCCTGCTCGGCGATGCCTATGAGTGGTCCGTGCTCGGAGCGGGCCGCCACCAGTTCGAGATGATCACCGCCTCAGCGGTGATGGGGTCGCACGTGCGGGTCGGGCTCGAGGACGGCCTGTTCATCGGGCGCGGCCAGCTCGCGGAGTCGAACGCCGAGCAGGTCGCGAAGATCCGCCGGATCCTCTCCGAGCTCTCGATCGAGATCGCCACGCCGGACGAGGCGCGAGCGATCCTCGGGCTCAAGGGTCTCGACCAGGTCGGCTGGTGACCTCGGCGCACCCGACCAGACGAGCGAACCCCGACCAGGTCCGGACGGTCACCGTCGTCGGAACCGGGGTCATCGGAGGAGGCTGGGCCGCCCACTTCCTGCGTCGCGGGTACGACGTCGTCGCCTGGGACCCGGGGCCGGACGCGCCGACCCGACTCTCGACCCTCATCGAGGCCGCCTGGCCGTCGCTGGAGCGGCTCGGACTCTCGCCAGGGGCGAGCCACGACCGTCTCCGTTGGGCGGACACCCTCGAGGATGCACTCAGCGACACCGACTTCGTCCAGGAGTCCTCGCCGGAGGTATTGAGCGCCAAGGTGGCGCTGCTCGCCGAGATCGACCGGCTGACCGACCCCGCGGTCGTCGTGGCCTCCAGCACGTCCGGCCTCCTGATGACCGACATGGCGGTGGAGTGCGCCAACCCGGGTCGTCTCCTGGTCGGCCACCCGTTCAACCCGCCCTACCTGATCCCGCTGGTCGAGGTGGTCGGTGGACGCAAGACCGATCCCTCGGCTGTCTCTTGGGCCGAGGCCTTCTACACAGCCGCCGGCAAGACGGCCTTGACGATGGAGCAGGAGGTTCCGGGGTTCGTCGGCAACCGGCTGCAGGAGGCCCTGTGGCGCGAGGCGCTGCACATGGTCGACTCCGGCCAGGCGACCGTGCAACAGATCGACGACTCGATCGCCTACGGCCCCGGGTTGCGGTGGGCGATCATGGGGCCCATGCTGACCTTCCACCTGGCCGGCGGTCCGGGCGGGATGGGACACATGCTCGACCACTTCGGCCCGGCCCTGCTCGAGCCCTGGACTCGACTCGAGGCACCGCAGCTCACCTCGGAATTGCGTGACCGCGTCGTCGAGGGAGCGGTGGCGGAGGCAGGGGGGCGCTCGGTGGCCGAGCTCGAGCAGCAGCGCGACGCGTTCCTGGTCGACCTGCTGCTCCTGCTGGAGAGACATCACCACGTCGATGGCTGAGATCGGGCAGCCGTCGGAGCCGTTCTCCGCCTACCGGCAACTGGTGCGGCCGGAGTGGCTGGACTACAACGGCCACATGAACGACGCGAGCTACGCGACAGTGTTCAGCGACGCGCACGAGCTCGTCCTCGAGAGCCTCGGGCTCAGCGCCGACTACAGGGCGAGCCACCAGGCGTCGATGTTCACCGTCGAGACACACATCCGCTACCTGGCCGAGTGCTCGCGGGGCCAGACCCTGACGGCGGCGACGATTCTGGTGGACGCCGACGACAAGCGGCTCCGTCTGCACAGCGAGCTGTACGCCGACGGCCTGCTGGCGGCGACCGCGGAGAGCCTCTACCTGCATGTGGACACCACGACCGGTCGGGTCGCCCCCCTCCCTGCCGACCGCCGGGCGCGGGTCGACGCGATGAGGGAGTCCCAGGAGAGCCTGCCCCGTCCCACGCACCTGGGCCTCGGAGTGGGGACGCGGTCGTGAACGAACGAACGACGCCGTACGGGGGACACCTGGCCGCCTGGGACCCGGGTG
>JAHEXO010000081.1 GCA_023252065.1 Nocardioides sp.
CGACCCAGACCACGCCCGACCGTCTTGGCATCTACCACGTGAAGTGCGCAGAGCTGTGCGGTCTGCTCCACGCCGACATGGAGACCAACGCCCACGTGGTCTCGAGCGCGACCTTCGCCGCGTGGGCCGCTTCGCAGGGGGCCAGCCAGTGACCGTCGCAGACACGTACAAGACCGACCCCATCCACGGTGGACCGGACGGCGGGGTGATGCGCCGCCTCAACATCGGCACCGGAGTGGTCGGCGGCGTGGTGCTCGCCCTGGTCTTCAACCTGGTCGCGAAGTCGATCGCCAAGGACGCCGTCCACCTCGTCGACGTCCGCGCCACCGCGACCATGGTCGGCTGGGCGATCGGGTTCATGGCCGGCCTCGGCGCCTTCACCGGGCCCTTCCGCTGGATGGTCGGCCGCGACCTCACGCACGCCGACGAGCTGTTCCTCGCCGGGAAGGACCAGGGCGTCGGGCGCTACTTCCGGTTCACCACCGACCACAAGGTGATCGGGATCCAGTACCTCGTGCTCACCATGGTGATGCTCGGTGCCGGCGGCACGATGGCCATGCTCATCCGGACCGACCTGATCTCGCCGAACTCCGGCTTCCTCGGGCCGCAGACCTACAACTCGCTGGTCGGTCTGCACGGCCTGACCATGATCCTGGCCACGATCATCATGGTCACCGGACCCTTCGGGAACTTCGTGGTCCCGTTGATGATCGGCGCGCGCGACATGGCCTTCCCGCGGCTGAACGCGCTGAGCCTCTGGCTCCTCGTGGCGATGCTGCCCGTGCTCTACTCCGCCGCGTTCCTGGGCGGCATCCCGATGGGCTGGGTCGGCTACACCCCGATCGCCGACCAGGGGCCGGCCGGCGTCGACTCCTACATGGTCGCGATCTTGATCTTCGCGGTCTCCACGGCGGTCGCCGGCGCCAACATCACCACGACCATCCTGACCATGCGGGCCCGCGGCATGACCTGGACGCGCACGCCGATCTTCGTGTACGGCGTGCTGGCCAGCGTCGCCCTCGCCCTTCCGGCGTTCCCCATGTTCATGGCGGCGGAGATCCTGCTCCTGGTCGACCGGCTGATGGGCGGCGGGTTCTACATCCCCAACCGGGGCGGGCAGCCCTGGCTCTACCAGAACCTGTTCTGGCTGATGGGTCACCCCGAGGTCTACGTCATCCTGATCCCCGCGGTCGCCGCGCTGATGGAGCTGACGGCGGTCTTCGCCCGCAAGCCGCTCTACAGCTTCAAGGTGGCCGTGCTGTCGATCGTGGCGATCGTGGGGCTGAGCGTGACCGTCTGGGCGCACCACATGTTCGCCTCCGGCTGGGCGCCTGACCTCAACGGGCCGTTCATGCTGACCACCGAGATGATCTCGATCCCGACCGGCGGGCTCTTCCTCGTCATTCTCGGCACCCTGTGGCGTGGCCGCATCTGGACGACGCTGCCGATGATGTGCACCTACGCGATGCTCTGGAACTTCATCATCGGTGGCATCACCGGGATCTACCTGTCCGACGTGCCGCTCGACTACCAGCTGCACGGGTCGATGTTCGTGACCGCGCACTTCCACTACACGCTGATGGGGGCAGGACTCACCGGCGCCATCGGCGCGATGGCCTACTGGTTCCCCAAGATGACCGGGCGCATGCTGGGCAAGACGTCCGGGTTCGTGTCGTTCTGGCTGGTCCAGATCGGGTTCAACGTGACCTTCCTCGGCATGTTCATGGTCGGCCTGGAGGGCCAGCCCCGTCGCGTCGTCCACTACGAGGCGGCCTACCACACGGGCAACCTGATCTCGACGATCGGCGCCTACTTCATCGGCGTCGGCATGCTGATCCTGCTCTACGACGTGATCGCCTCCTGGCGCCACGGCCAGGTCGCGCCGATGAACCCCTGGGGCGCCAAGACCCTCGAGTGGACGGTGCCCAACCCGATCCCCCTGGAGAACTTCGCGGTGCTCCCGGTGGTCACCGAGGACGCCTACGGGTACGGCGAGCCGGCCGAGCCCGAGCCCGAACGGGTACCGGTGCCTGCAGGCGCCGAAGCAGGCACGGACCAGGGTGAGGGGGCGATGGCATGAGCACCGAGTCGCTGGTCAACAAGGAGGCCTTCGCGCCGGAGGAGCCGGAGGACTTCGGCGACCGGTGGCGCACCGGCGTCCTGCTCCTGATCGTGGCCGACGCGTCGTTCGTCGTGGCCCTGTCGTTCGCGTTCCTCTACCTGCGCGGCATCAACACCCAGTCGTCGTTCCATCCGGGCGGCACCGGAGTGGCCTCGCTGTGGTGGCCGTGGGCAGTGACCGCGGTGATGATCGCGTCGTTCCTCGCCTACCGGTTCGGGCTGGAGTCCCACGAGCCCGGACGTCGACACTTCCTCAACGGCGGGGTCGTGGCCCTGGTCGGGATGTGCGTCGCGCTGGTGCTGAACATCATCGAGATGTACCAGTTCCCCTTCCACGTGAGCGACAACGCCTACTCCTCCGCCGTCTGGGTGCTGGCCGCGGGCAACGTGTTCCACCTGCTGATCACGATCTTCCTCGGGCTCGGCATCGTCATCCGGGTCCAACGCCGCGTCACGCGAGGAGCCCGCGACTGGCACGTGCGGCTGGTCGGCATCTGGTTCGGGTGGGTGTGCGTGGCCGCCGTCGTCGGTGCCCTGACCATCAGCGTGGCCAACAGCACCGTGGGGTGCCC
Organism: Nocardioides sp.; assembly: GCA_023252065.1. The sequence continues at coordinate 2,694 of JAHEXO010000081.1, forward strand.
CCTTCCCAAGGATCAGCCGGATCCCGGGGCGCGTTCGGTGTTGTCGCCCTCATGCTCGGCCAGATAGGCCCGCCACGCCTGCAGGCCAGGGTCGTCCTCGGGGATGTCGCGGTCGCTTGCCGGGCTTGGCGGACTCGGGCGTCGGGTGTCGCGTCCGGTGACGATGTGCCACCACATCCAGGCGAACAGGACTCCGAAGACCGGCCACTCGAACACGTAGACCCAAGCGATCGTGTGCCCTTCCCGGGCCCGGGTCAGCTCGAACCACCCGGCAGCGAAGCAGAAGGCGATCGCCGGGAAGAACGCGAGGTGGTAGCGGAGCGCCGGTCTCGACCACACCTTCATCGGCACGGCCGGTCCCGCACTCACGGCTGGAGCCCCGGCGTCAGCCCCGCGCCGGCCCGCTCCGAGCGACGCGTGCGCAGCTCCTCGGCCTTGAACCAGCCGGCCGCCGCGACCACCAGCCAGGCGACCATCAGCACCATCGACGTGGACCACATCAGGATCCCGGCGAGCTTCTGGTCGGCGAGCGGGTCGGGGCCGAACGGTCGTGACACGTGGGCGTAGAACGGGTACGCGAGCTGCGGGGCCGCGAAGATGAAGAAGCCGAGCATCGCCATCGGCACCATCACGGTGAACAGCGACAGCAGGCGGACCCCGTGCGGCACGAAGCGGCTCCCGGTGGTGGGCGACAGGAGCGGCTGGAAGTACACCAGCCCGCTGACCAGGTAGAGCGGGTGCTCCACGAAGTCGTGGAGCACCGGGTGGTCGAGGAACCCGTCGTACACCGCCGGCAGGTGGGTCACGCCCATCACGCCCACGAAGAACACCCAGCCGAAGACGGGGTGGGTGAGGACGCTGACGGTGCGGCTCCGCAGGCACGGCACCAGCCAGCGACGGCGGATCTCCGGGCTGCTGATCCGAAGCGTCAGCAGCACCGGGTCCCCGAGCACCAGCAGCGGCGCGGCGAGCATCCCGACCAGGATGTGCTGGGTCATGTGGGCGTAGAAGAAGACGTCGTCCCAGGCACCCGGCGGACCGACCAGGGCGAACGCCGTGACCACGAGGCCGGCGACGAAGCACCAGGTGCGAGAGGCTGGCCACTGCCTCGCCGGCGCACCCCTGGTGACCTTGCCGGCTGCGACGACGTATGCCGCTCCCGTAGCGACCAGGACGAGCCACGGGACGGGGGAGAACTCCCAGCTCCCCATCAGCCGCAGGCCTTCGGTCACGCCCACGCACGGTACGCGCCTTCGCCACCTCGGGGAACGGTCCTGATGGTGCTGATCGCGGTGCTGGCACTGGCGTCGGGGTGCGGGGCCCGGGGCAACGCCGCGGAGCCCGCCACCGGCGCACCGACCATCGGTACGACGCTCGACGCCCCGGTGCCCGCAAGCGTTCTCCACGCGCCGCTGGTCGACAGCCACGGGCGTGCGACCACCCTCGGTGCCTTCAAGGGCAAGGTGATCGTGCTCTCCGACGTCATGACGCTGTGCCAGGAGTCGTGCCCGATCATCACCGCGAGCATGGTGAGTGCCGCCCAGGAACTGGACCGCACCCCTGCAGGGCGTCAGGTCGAGTTCGTGAGCCTCACGATCGACCCCACCCGCGACGACGGCCGTCACCTGCGTGCCTACCAGCGGCAGTTCCCCCACCTTCGCAACTGGACGGTCCTGACGGGGAGCCCCCGCGTGGTCGACCAGGTCTGGCACACCCTGGGCGTCTGGCGTCACGTCACCCGGCTGCAGCCACCTCTTCCTCACGACTGGGTGACCGGCGCGCCCCTGACCACCGACATCGCGCACACCGACGAGCTGATCTTCGTCAACGGGAGCCAGCGTTTCCGCTACGAGATGGAGGGCTACGGCAACGTCCCCACCTCCGCGATCCCGCGCCGTATCTACCACTTCATGGACGCACTGGGCCATCGCAACGCCTCCTCACCCGACCCGGGCTCCTGGTCCCCCGCCGGCGTCGTCGAAGTGCTGCACTGGGTGCTCGGGAGCACGCAGTGAGGGCCGCGCTGCTGGTCGCGCTGGTGGCAACACTGTGCGTGGCGTGCTCCTCGACGCACGGCAGCTCCGCCTCGTCCTCCCTCGGCGTCGGGACGCAGGTGTTCCCGGTCGCCCAGCGCACCGCGGCCCCGCGCCTGAGCGGCACCACGATCACGGGCTCGCCGTTCGACCTTGCCGACGAGCTCGGTCACGGGCTGGTGGCGGTGAACGTCTGGGCCTCGTGGTGCGGCCCGTGCCGCGAGGAGATGCCGGTGCTCGCGCAGGCGGCCGGTACGTCGCTGCGCGTCGTCGGCATCGACGAGCGGGACAGCAGCCGATCGGCGCAGCGGTTCGCCAGCTCGCACAGCGCCGACTACCCGAGCCTCGCCGACCCGGACGGGAAGCTGTTGGCACGCCTGCGGATGCTGCCTCAGACCGGCGTGCCCAGCACGGTCTTCCTGGATCGCCAGGGTCGGGTGGCGGCCCGCGTCATCGGACCGGTCGACCGTCGGGCCCTCGGGCGGGTCCTCCGCCAGCTAGGAGAATCCTCATGACCGCACCACTCCTCACCACGTCGGCCGGGCTGACGCACACCCGCGAGACGGTCGGTGCCTATGTGGCGTTGACCAAGCCGCGCATCATCGAGCTGCTGCTGCTGACGACGCTGCCCGTGATGTTCCTGGCCAGCAACGGAGTCCCTCCGTTGGGACTCGTCGTGGCGACCCTGGTCGGGGGCACCTTGTCAGCCGGCAGCGCGAACGCCCTCAACTGCGTCGTGGACGCCGACATCGACGCCCGGATGCGGCGTACCCGACGTCGGCCCCTGGCCCGCGACGTGGTGTCCCGGCAGTCGGCGCTGCTCTTCGGCCTCGCTCTCGGGGTCGTCTCGACGGCGATCCTGGCCGCGTGGGTGAACTGGGTGTCGGCACTGCTGGCCCTGACCGCCAACGTCTTCTACGTCGTCGCGTACACGATGTGGCTCAAGCCCCGGACCACCCAGAACATCGTCTGGGGCGGGGCCGCGGGCTGCGTGCCGACCCTGATCGGGTGGACGGCGGTCACGGGCTCGCTGGCGTGGCCCCCCGTGGTGCTCTTCCTGGTCGTCTTCTTCTGGACGCCACCGCACTTCTGGGCCTTGGCGATGCGCTACCGCGAGGACTACGCGGCGGCCGACGTACCGATGCTTCCCGTGGTCGCACCGGCCCATGCGGTCGCCCGCCAGATCCTCGCGTACGCCGTGGCGACGGTGCTGACGTCGCTGGTGCTGTGGCCCGTGGCCCACACGGGAGTCGTCTACCCCGTCCTGGCCACCCTCCTGGGGGCGATGTTCGTCGGCCAGGCGCTGCTCCTGCTGGTGCGCTCACGGACGTCGGACGACCTGGCCGTCCTCCAGCCGATGCGACTCTTCCACTTCTCGAACCTCTACCTGACGCTGCTCTTCCTGGCCGTCGCGCTGGTGCCCTTCGTTGGCTGAGTCGGGGCGAGAGCTCGTGGGATCAGTCGACCAGGGCGTCGTCGAGCTCCGCGAGCTCGCGGGCGAGCGACAGCGAGACCGAGCGCCACTCGCCCTTGATCGGCGCGGCACGCCACGCCGGCGGCTGCGGACCCTGGGCGAGCAGCAGGTAGGTGCGGACCTTCACCAGCTCCCGGAAGGCGGCGAGCTGGGCGTCGGGCAGGTCGTCGCGGCGTACGGCGTGGACGAACCAGCCCGTGGGGTGGGCGACGGCCACCAGGACGCCGTCGACGGCCGCGTCGCACTCCTGCTCGGTCTCGCGGGCCAGACCCGTCACCGTCGTCGGGTCGCCCACGAGGACCTGGGTGGCCGACGCCACGTCCCAGAGCGGGTCGTGCAGCCGCTGGTGATCGCCGAAGAGGTGCATCGTCATCTTCTCCTTGGTCTTGGGGCGGACATCGCTCAGGCAACGGCCCGTACCCATGTCCTCTCTGTGAATCACGGACGAACCCCTTGTGAGGTTCATCGGGAGCAACGAGTCGAGGCCGTCCGGCTGGGTGGCGCCTCGTGAGCAACCTGGAGCCGGAGCCGGTCAGCCCGCTCCAGCGGTGGCAGTGGGCCGAGCTGTGGGCGTTGGTCCTCGTCATCGCCGTGCAGCTCTGGCTGTACCGCGTCTCGGTGACGGCGGCGGCCGCGTGGGGGCTCCTGGTGCCGGCGCTGGTGCTCCACATGTACTTCTGGATGCCCCCGCTCCTGCGGGAGCGCCGAAGACAGGATCGGCACGAGACCCGGGACTGAGGGTCAGCGGGGCTAGGGTCGGACTCGTGCGCGACGAGCTCGTGCGCGACCGCGGTCACCTTCCTGGACTGGACGGCGTCCGTGGCGTCGCCATCCTCCTGGTCCTGGGCCAGCACGCTCCGACAAGACCGCTCATCGACGGCTTCGTCGGCGTCACGGTGTTCTTCTGCCTCTCGGGGTTCCTGATCACCACGCTGTTGCTCCGCGAGCTCCGGTCCGGCCAGCTCGACGTACGGGCGTTCTACCGGCGGCGCGCGGCGCGGCTCGGCCCGGCGTTGGTGACGGTCGTGGCGGTCACGATCGTGGTGCTGCTCATCGGTCGACCGGACCTGGGTGTCGGGCAGGTCTTCGCGCCCGCCGGCGCGGCCGTCACCTACACGACCAGCCTGTTCGACTGGAGCAACCACGTGTTCGCGACGAAGGACTACTTCAACTACACCTGGTCGCTCTCGGTCGAGGAGCAGTTCTACCTGCTCTGGCCGTTCGTCCTGCTCTGGGGCTATCGCCGGGGCGCCCGACAGCTCGCCGTGCTCACCGTCACGTTCATCGGGATCTCCCTGGCACTGGACCTCTATCTCGGCCTGAGCCGACAGGTGCAGTACGACCAGCACGAGTACTTCGGGAGCGACACGAACGCACTGCCCATCCTGGTGGGCTGCCTGCTGGCGATCGTCGTCAGCCACCAGTGGGCGACCCGGACGGTGCGGCAGGTCGGGCACAGTGCTCTGCCTGCCCTGGCGCTCCTACCGGTCCTGGCCTACCACAACGACACCTTCCGACCTTCCCTGGTGATCGTGGCCGGGACCGCACTGACCTCGGTGATGCTGGTCGGCGTCGTGTCCCGGCCGCGGTCGGCGGTGGGACTGACGCTGGCAAGCGGCCCCCTGCGGTGGCTGGGCGAGCGGTCGTACTCGATCTACCTGTGGAACGTCCTGGCCCGCATCGCGATCCTCGCCTGGCTCGGG
>JAHEXO010000604.1 GCA_023252065.1 Nocardioides sp.
TCTGAGGGCTCAGGCCCTCAGCACCGACGGAAGAGACATCCTTTGAGCCACCCGCATCCCGAGCTCTCCACACCGGCAACGCTGGCGAAGGGGGGCTTACGGATCATCCCGCTCGGCGGCCTCGGCGAGGTCGGTCGCAACATGACCGTCTTCGAGTACGACGAGCGGCTGCTGATCGTCGACTGCGGCGTCCTCTTTCCTGAGGAGAACCACCCCGGGGTCGACCTGATCCTCCCCGACTTCGACGCCATCCGAGACCGGCTCGACCAGGTCGAGGCGCTGGTGCTCACCCACGGCCACGAGGACCACATCGGCGCCACGCCGTACCTGCTCCGCGAGCGCGGCGACATCCCGCTCGTGGGCTCCGAGCTGACCCTGGCGCTGCTCGACTCCAAGCTCCGCGAGCACCGGCTCAAGACGACCGTGCACCACAAGGTGAAGGCCGGTGACCGGCTCACGCTCGGTCCCTACGAGCTCGAGTTCATCGCGGTCAACCACTCGATCCCCGACGCGCTCGCGGTGGCCATCCGGACCGGGACGGCGCTGGTGCTGCACACCGGCGACTTCAAGATGGACCAGCTCCCGCTCGACGGGCGGATCACCGACCTGCGGGCCTTCGCGCGGCTCGGTGAGGAGGGCGTCGACCTGTTCCTCACCGACTCCACCAACGCCGAGGTGCCGGGCTTCACGACCTCCGAGCAGAGCATCGGCCCGGTGCTCGACCGGGTCTTCCACGACAGCGACCAGCGGATCATCGTGGCGTGCTTCGCCTCCCACGTGCACCGGGTGCAGCAGGTGCTCGACGCGGCCGTCGCCCACGGACGCAAGGTGGGCTACGTCGGCCGGTCGATGGTGCGCAACATGGGCATCGCCCAGGACCTCGGCTACCTCCACGTCCCGCCCGACGTGATGGTCGACGCCAAGGACCTCGCCGACCTCCCTCCCGAGCGCCAGGTGCTGATCTCGACCGGCAGCCAGGGCGAGCCGATGTCGGCGCTGAGCAGGATCGCGCAGCGCAACCACTCGTTCGTCCACATCGCCCCCGGCGACACCGTGATCCTGGCCAGCTCCCTGATCCCCGGCAACGAGAACGCCGTGTTCAAGGTGATCAACGGCCTGATCCGCCTCGGCGCCGACGTCGTCCACAAGGGCAACGCCAACGTCCACGTCTCCGGGCACGCCAGCGCCGGTGAGCTGCTCTACGCCTACAACATCGTCAAGCCGCGCAACGTCCTGCCGGTGCACGGCGAGTTCCGGCACATGAAGGCCAACGCCGACCTCGCCCGGGCGACCGGCGTCGAGAACGTCGTGATCGCCGAGGACGGCGTCGTCGTCGACCTCGTCGACGGAGTGGCCGAGATCGCCGGCAAGGTCGACTGCGGCTACGTCTTCGTCGACGGGTCCAACATTGGCGACATCACCGAGTCCGACCTCAAGGACCGCCGGATCCTCGGCGAGGAGGGCTTCGTCTCGGTGATCGTCGTGATCGACTCGGTGAGCGGCAAGGTCAGCAGCGGTCCCGAGATCCACGCCCGCGGCCTCGCCGAGGACGACTCGGCCTTCGACGGGATCAAGCAGCCGATCGTCGATGCCCTCGACCAAGCCATCCGCGAGGGCACCGACGACACCTACCAGCTGCAGCAGGTCGTGCGTCGCGTCGTGGGCCGCTGGCTCAACCGCGAGCTCCGCCGCCGGCCGATGATCATCCCGGTTGTCATCGAGGCGTAGCCCGAGGAGCTCACACGACGCTGAACCGGGAGCCCAGGGGCGCGCGGCCGGTGAGGGCCAGCAGGAGCTCGGGCCCGCGTTCGGCCAGCACGGCAGCCTCGGCCGCCAGGGTCACGGAGTCGACGAGCGCGTCGTTCCCGCACGGCAGGGCGACTCCGCATGCCCGCTGGATGTCGAGGCCGTGGACGACGAGCTCGAAGGTGCGGGTGCGGAGGTACTCGGCCAGGGGCATCCCGCCGGCGATGGTGGTGAGGACATAGCCGTCGTCGTACGACGCGAGCTTCTCCCATACCCGAGAGACGAGGTCACGTACCGCCGCGGCCGGGTCGTCGCCGAGGGCCAGGCCCGCTTCGCGCCCCCGCTCGAGGATCTCCGCCCCGCCGGTGGCCAGCGCCGGCGCGATGGCGGAGTAGTACCCGGGGGCGGTGTCCACCGCCACCTCGGCAGCGGGACGGTCGAGGTAGGTCTCGACGGTGACCAGGGACCGGGAGGTGTGGCCGACCAGCGCGCGCAGGTCCCAGTCGCCGAGCCCGGGACCGTTGAGCTGGTCGAGCGGGATCCGGCCGACCTGGCCGACGAATGCCTCCGCAGCTGCCAGGAACGTCGAGCGCGCGCGTGTCACCCGTCCATCATGCCGCTGGCCGGCGTTCAGGACGCGGCCGCCAGCACGCCGGCGATGATCAGCGCCTGGCCCACGTGGTAGGTCACCATCACCACCACCTGCGCCCAGGGCCTGGGACTCACGAACCGGTCGACCGCCAGCACCGAGTCGCTGGTCGCGAACACGGTGGCGCCGATCGCGATCAGGGGCTCGCCGGTGTCGAAGGCGACGATGACCATCGCCCCGATCACCACGGTGTA
>JAHEXO010000605.1 GCA_023252065.1 Nocardioides sp.
CACGACCTCCCGGAGGAGATGAAGGAGGGCGGCCGCCGAGCGGCGCAGTACGAAGCGGCGGTGCTCAACCTGGTCGAGGCAGGTCTCCTCCACGACCGCGTGGGGGAGCGGTTCGAGGGCGTCGTGGTCGACGTCGACGACAAGGACGAGACCCGGGGCACCCTGACCGTGCAGGATCCGGCGGTCGAGGCCCGCGTGACCTCGAGCCACGCCGTACCGCTGGGCACGGAGGTGGAGGTCACCCTCACCCAGGCCGACCTCGCCTCACGGTCGGTCGTCTTCACTCTGGACTGACCCAGCACGCGTGGCTGCCATGGGTCTCCTCACGGGGCCCCTAGCGGGGCGGCCGGCGCGGGCGTCGTCCTCCGGGTGAGGCGCGGGATGAGCGGCCCGGAGGTGAGCCCGTGCGCGAGCACGGAGATCGCGATCGTCCACACGACCGCCTCGACGGCGGGTTCGGTGACGGCGTCCTGGGTCAGGTGGAGGTCGTGCAGCGAGTGCATGAGGAAGACGATCGACGCGAGCCCGCGGGGCCCGAACCAGCCGATCAGGGTGACCTGGCGTCCCGGTAGACCCCTGCCCCACAGGGCGAGGGCCACCGGCACCATGCGAGCGACCGTCAGCGCGAGGACCGCGAACACGATCGCGGACAGGTCCCACGGGGTGTCGGCGAGCACCGGCCCGACGAGGAGTGCGCCGAACAGGGTCCACACGACGTAGGACAAGAAGACGCCCGTCGTCTCGCTGAACTCCGTGGCGTCCTGCAGCGTGTCCCGGGAGACCAGGGCGAAGACCAAGCCGCTGAGGAACGACGCGACGAAGCCGTTCCCTCCGATCCAGGACCCGCCGGCGTAGCTGATCAGGGCCAGCGCCATCACCAAGAGCGACAGCGATGTGTCCGTCGCCCAGTGCGCCCGGCGGGCGCGGACCGCAAGCCAGGCCCCGACCCCACCGACGACCGCAGCGACGAGCATCGCGAGGACGATCTCCTTCACCGAGTGCAGCACCCAGCCCTGACCCGGTGACTCCTCGGCCGCGACCACCGCCACGAAGATCGTGACGAACGGCGTGGCGATGCCGTCGTTCAGACCACTCTCGACGTTGAGCGACGTGCGGATCCGCTCGGGGACCAGCGGGCTGTTCATGACGCCCAGGCTCAGGGCCGCGTCGGTCGGGGCGAGGATGGAGGCGACGAGGAACGCGAGGCCCCAGCTGATCCCGGCGATGAGCCAGTGGCCCAGCAGCGCGCCCGCGACGATGGCGAGCGGGAGCCCGATCGTGAGCAGCCGTACCGGGATGGACCCGCTCCGGCGCAGGGTCGCGATGCCCAGGGTGGAGGCATCGGTGAACAGCAGGATGGCGAGCGTCAGCTCGGTGACGTGCTGGACGGCGGAGCCACCCAGCGACAGGTCGATCCGGTCGGTCAGGGCGGGCCCGAGGATGACCCCCGCCACCAGGAACACCACCGGTCCACCGACCGACCACCGCTCGAGATGGCGCGCGGTCAGACCGAAGCCGATGGCCACGAGGCAGACCAGCGCAACGCTCTCCATGGCGGACTCTGCTCTCACTTCCAGGCTCGGGCTCTCGAAGCCAAGCACCCGGGTGTCGCAGGCTGCTTCACCCAGATCGGGTTATCGCAGGCATGCCCCGGCCCGCACCGGGAACGGGCCCGACGAGAGTGAGGTGGATCGTGAGCGAACCGTCGCAGACGCCGCCGCCGACCGCGTCGAGCGAGGCACCGCCCGAGGGCGACCGGCCGATCGAAGGAGCGCCCGAACGAGACCCGTTGCGGTCGTCTCGCACCAGCCGCTCGTGGGTGTCGCTGGCAGCGCTCGTCGTGGTGCTGATCCTCCTGGTGGTCTTCATCGCGCAGAACACCCAGCAGGTCGAGGTCTCCTTCCTGGGCTGGAACGGACACCCGCCGTTGTCGGTGGCGCTGCTGGTCGCGGCGATCGGCGGTGCCACCCTCGCGATCATCGTCGGGACCCTGCGGATCCTGCAGGTACGACGCCGGGTGCGGCGGTCTCGCAGCGCCTGACGGGACCTTCTGCCCTGCCGCCGCGGCGCGTGTGGCCCTAGCGTCCGAGTCGTCCCGTGCGCGAGACCCCGAACCCGCTGCACAGGGCAGGCTCTGCGCTCTCCCCCATGTCGCAGAGAAGCGCCCCGCTCGAACCATCCTTCGATGGCGGCGAGCGGGGCGCTCAGTCCGAGCCCTCGGTCACTCCCGGGCCATGGCCACCCGGAGCCGCTCCTCGGGGGTGATCAGGTGGTCGGCGTCCTCGGCGTCGTCCCCGAGGTCGATCTGGACCCACTTCACGGTGCCCGTGAAGATGCTGGACGGGCCGGAGTAGTCGCTGCTCACCGACGACGCGGTGTCGCGGCCGATGTCAGCGGTCTCGTCGGCGGAGAAGACCAGCGGGATGGTCGCGTCGACGCGACCCTCACCGACCTTGCCGCCGTCAACGTAGAGCTCGACGGTGCCCCCCTTGGCGAGGCCGCCCCCGTCGTAGCCGAACTCCATCCGCACCTGGTGCGTCCCCGGCGGGATCTCCGTGTCACCCTCGATCACGAACTGCCGGATCCC